>NZ_JABWRG010000074.1:0-26399 GCF_014268825.1 Pseudomonas sp. SWRI51
GGGCTGCGCAGCAGCCCTGAAAACCCAAGGGGCTGCTGCGCAGCCCGACGCGGGACAAGCCCGCTCGCCACAACTGTCTATCATTCCCCACAGGATTGGTCCAACCAGCAATGTTGCGGTTGCGCACGCTCTCCGTGTCAGGCGGCAGGTGCTTGCAGGTGCAGGTAAAGGTTGTCGATCAACCGGGTGTTACCCATGTACGCCGCAGCGATGACCACCAGCTCACGGTCATCGGCCTGCGCGGGGCGTAGGGTAACGGCGTGGCGCACTTCGAGGTAATCCTTGCGAAACCCCGCAGCCTCCAGCTGCGCCTGCCCGTCGGCGATCAACGCCGCGAAGTCGCGCTGGCCTCGGCTGATGGCCTCGCCCATGGCGCTCAGCACCCGGTACAGATGCGGCGCTGCGGCGCGTTGCTCGGGGCTCAGGTAGCCATTGCGTGACGACAGCGCCAGGCCGTCGTCGGCGCGCACGGTCGGCTCGCCAATGATCTGAATCGGCAGGTTGAGGTCGCGCACCATGGCGCGGATCACAGCCAATTGCTGGAAATCCTTCTCGCCAAACACTGCAAGGTCGGGCTGGACCATGTTGAACAGCTTGCTGACCACCGTCGCCACACCTTCGAAATGCCCAGGGCGGCTGGCGCCGCACAGGCCTTCGGACAACTGCGGCACGCTGACCCGGGTTTGCACGGCCATGCCGTCGGGGTACATCTCCTCGACGGTGGGGGCGAACAGCAAGTCGCAGCCGGCCTGCACCAGGGTTTGCTGGTCGGCCGCCAAGGTGCGCGGGTACTTGTCGAGGTCTTCGCCGGCGCCAAACTGCAGCGGGTTGACGAAGATGCTGGCGACCACGAAGTCAGCCCGCTGGGCGGCTTTGGTCACCAGTGCGGCGTGGCCGCTGTGCAGGTTGCCCATGGTCGGTACGAAGCCGATGCACTTGCCTTCGCCACGGGCGCGGGCCACGGCGGCGCGCAGTTCGGCCACGCTGTTGACGGTATTCATGCGTTGAACCCATGTTCGTCGGCGGGGAAGCTCACCACTTTGACCGCCTGCACGTAGGCGGCAAGGGCGCTGTGGATGTTCGGCTGGCCGTCCATGAAGTTCTTCACGAACTTCGGCACACGGCCGGTCAGCGACAGCCCGAGCATGTCATGCAGCACCAGCACCTGGCCGTCGGTGGCCGCGCCTGCGCCAATGCCGATGACCGGAATGGCGACCGCCTGGGTAATTTCTGCGGCCAGTTCGCTGGGCACGCATTCGAGCAGCAGCATGGCGGCGCCGGCCTGCTCCAGGGCGATGGCGTCGGCGCGCATCTGCCGCGCCTGGGCTTCGCTGCGGCCCTGCACTTTATAGCCGCCGAGCACATTGACGGTTTGCGGGGTCAGGCCCATGTGCGCGCACACCGGTACGCCGCGGTCGGCCAGCAGGCGAATGGTGTCGGCAAGCCAGGCGGCGCCTTCGATCTTGACCATGTGCGCCCCGGCGCGCATCAACTGCGCGGCGTTGCTGAAGGCAAGCTCGGGGGTGGCGTGGGCCATGAACGGCAGGTCGGCCAGAATCAGCGCGCCCTGGTTGCCCCGTTTCACGCAGGCGGTGTGGTAGGCCATGTCATCGTTGCTGACTGGCAGCGTGCTGTCATGGCCCTGCAGGACCATGCCCAGCGAATCGCCGACCAGCAACACTTCAACGCCGGCCTCGCTGGCAACCTTGGCGAAGGTCGCGTCGTAACAGGTCAGCATGGTGATCTTTTCACCCGCAGCCTTGAGGCCGTTCAGGGTGGTCAGGGTTACTTCAGGCATTTAGGGGCATCCTCGTTCAGGCGCTGTGAACAACAACTGCGGACAACGCGTGTATTCATCTTCCGGAGCGGCACATCATCGTTGTGATGTTCGGGGTGCAGGTCCGTCCGGGCCCAAATGGGTGATTGCGGCCGTATGGCGCCGCGGGACGCCTATAGTCGTGAGCGAGGTGGGGGAAGTCAATCACCCTGTTACCGCATTGTTACGGCGCAGGTGTTACTGGCGTTACCGCCCGCTGAAACGCCCGAATTACAGGCGTTCGAGGCCGACGAACGGGCAATCCTGGAGCAACTGCGCGAGGCTGCGGCCATCGGCCAGGTGAAAATCGGCGGGTACCAGCTCGGCCAGCGGGTAGAGCACGAAGGGGCGGGCGTGCATGTGGTAATGCGGCACTTTCAGCCGCGGCAGGTCGATGACCTGGTCACCGAACAGCAGCACATCGAGGTCAAGGGTGCGCGGCCCCCAGCGCTCTTTGCGTACCCGGCCCTGGCCATTCTCGATGGCTTGCAGGGCGTCGAGCAGTTGCAGCGGCGCAAGCTCGGTATCGAGGGCCGCCACAGCGTTGGTGTAGCGTGGCTGGCCGGGCAGCAGCGAATCGCTGGTGTACAGCGCCGAGGCGGCCGCCAGGCGCGTTGCGCTGATGCCGTCGAGCGCCAGCAGGGCGCTGCGCAGCTGCTCGGCGGGCTCATCGAGGTTGCTGCCCAGGCCGATGTAGGCGCGGGTCATGCTTAGTCCCACGCCTGCTCGTCGTCACGCTTGCGCTTGCTGCCACTGCGTTTGCGCTTGCGCGGGCCGGCACCGGTGGCGCCGCCTTCATCACGGCTGCCCAGGTCGCGAATCATGTCGCGGCGCTGGCTTTCGTTGGCGTCCTGGTAGTCGGTCCACCATTGGCCGAGGCCGTCGGTTTCTTCACCTGCGCTTTCACGCAGCAGCAGGAAGTCGTAGCCGGCACGGAAACGCGGGTTGTCCAGCAGCAGGTCGGCGCGCTTGCCGCTGCGCCGTGGCAGGCGCTCCTGCATGTCCCAGATTTCGCGGATCGGCAGGGTGAAGCGCTTGGGGATAGCAATGCGCTGGCACTGTTCGGCGATCAGGTCGTGGGCCGCACCGTTCATGGCGGGAATCGGCGGCACGCCCTGGCTTTGCAGTTGCAGCACGCGGCCTGGCAATGCGGGCCACAGCAGTGCGGCAAACAGGAACGCAGGCGTTACCGGCTTGCCCTGCTTGACGCGCAGGTCGGTGTTGCTGAGCGCCTGGCTGATCAAGGTGTGGGCGTAGGTCGGACGCTCTTCCAGGGCCTGGCTGCTGGCCGGGAACAGGGGCTCGAACAGGTTCAGGTCGACCAGCATTTCGAAGGTCAGCGCGCCTTGGCCATTCAGGAACAGCTTGAGGCTTTCTTCGAACAGGCGTGCCGGCGGGATATCGCGCAGCATGCGGGCCAGGTCGCGGATTGGCGCCACGGTGTGTTTTTCGATACCGAAGTTCAGCTTGGCGGCAAAGCGCACGGCGCGCAGCATGCGCACCGGGTCTTCCTGGTAGCGGTGCGTCGGGTCGCCGATCAGGCGCAGCAGACGGTTACGCACATCGTGCATGCCGTTGGCGTAGTCGAGCACGCGCTCGCTGACCGGGTCGTAGTACAGGGCATTGATGGTGAAGTCGCGGCGTTGCGCGTCTTCTTCCAGGGTGCCGTATACGTTGTCGCGCAGGATGCGGCCGCTGGCGTTGTGCGAGGAACGGTGGCTGTCGACCTGGTCCTCGTCCGAATGCGGGGCGCGGAAGGTGGCGACTTCAATGATGTCGCGGCCGAAATGCACGTGGACCAGCTTGAAGCGCCGGCCAATGATACGAGCATTGCGGAACTCGGCACGCACCTGTTCAGGGGTGGCGCTGGTGGCGACATCGAAGTCCTTGGGCGTGATGCCCAGCAGCATGTCGCGCACGCAGCCGCCGACCAGGTAAGCCTGGTAGCCGGCCGCCTGCAGGCGTTCGACGATGCCTACGGCATGGCGGCTGAACTGGCTGCGTTGCAGCGAGTGCTGGCTTTTATTGATCACTTCAGGCGTGGTGCGCCTGTGGTGCTGGCCAGGGACTGGCGGGCGGAAAGACTGGAACAACTTCTTCAGCATGGGATGCACTGTTTGAAGGAATGTTCGGCCATGGATAGGGGAATGGCCGCATGATGGGCGGGGATTCTAGCATTTACTGGAGGAATGGTGTAGGCGGTGTGCCAACCCCCGTGGCAGAGGGCCAGAAACGACAATGGGGAGCCTAAGCTCCCCACCAAGTCGTTGTGTGCTCTTATTGTTTTTATGTCGGGCTTCTTGTTTTTGTTGAGTGCCCTGTTCACCAGACCTTGGCCTGTGAACGACCCCCAGACCGGGGGTGAAGAGCAAACGGATTGCTTTGATCGCCGAGATGATGCTGACCTTGCGGTCCAACCAGTTCAGGTGCTGCTTTTAAGTGCAGTTTTTGTTGTTCTCTGCCTGATCGTGGGGCTAGCCCCAAACACAACTCCTCTCCAAAAGAATCAGTTAGCTGCGCCTCCGCCGTCTTGTTTTTATTGTGCGTGAGCCGTTTCGTCTTGTTCTTGTTATGAGTTGCAGTGCTTCTTATTGTTCTTGTACCAAAGATATAGCAGGTGCCGTGCCAACTTTTCAAAACCCAATGAAACCGGGGGTTTTGGCCATTTCGCAGGTTGTGTGCGCCGGGCAAATGTAGAAATTTCGTTACCGTACGCCTCGGGCGCTGTTACGGCTGACAGCTGCGGTAACAGATTTTTACGCAACTGATCTGTTACCGGGTGCTGAACGCATCGCGGGGCAAGCCCGCTCCCACGCCGGTGAGAGAAAGCTTGCCCCGCGTTGGGCCGAGCCGAATCAGTTGTCGCTGGTGGCGTTGCTCTTGCGCCGTGGGATACCCAGGCGTTGGCGGCGTTCCCACAGGCATTTGCGGCTAACCCCGAGTTTGCGCGCAAGCTCGGTTTCGGTCATGTGGTCCTGATGCTCAAGCACGAAGTGCTGGAAGTAGTCTTCCAGCGACAGGTCCTCGGTAGGCTCGTGGCTGGCATTGCTGCCACCCCCGGCCATGCCTGGCAGGCTGGCCAGCATGTCGTCGTCTTCAAGGTCGGCCAGCTCGATGTCGATGCCCAGCAGCTCGGCGGATATCTCTGGGCTTTCGCTGAGAATGACCGCACGCTCCACGGCGTTTTCCAGCTCGCGCACGTTGCCCGGCCAACTGTAGTGGCGGATGGCTTGTTCGGCTTCGCTGGAGAAATGCAGGTCGTCGCGGCCAATGCGCGCACTCTGGCGGGCCAGGAAGGCGCTGGCGATTTCGTTGACGTCCGGGCCGCGCTCGCGCAGGGCGGGCAGCTTCAGTGCGATGACGTGCAGGCGGTAATAAAGGTCTTCGCGGAACTGCCCGGCCTTGGCCAGGTTTTTCAGGTCGCGGTGGGTCGCGGCGATCAGGCGCACATCGACCTTTTGCGACTGCACCGAACCGACCCGGCGAATCTCGCCCTCTTGCAGCACCCGCAGCAGGCGGGCCTGGGCTTCGAGCGGCAGTTCGCCGATTTCATCGAGGAACAACGTGCCGCCGTCGGCGGCTTCGACCAAACCGGCACGGCCAGCGCTGGCACCCGTGAACGCGCCTTTTTCGTGGCCGAACAGTTCGGACTCGATCAGGGTTTCGGGAATGGCAGCGCAGTTCACCGAGATCATCGGCGCCTTGGCGCGCCGCGACAGGTTGTGCAGGGCGCGCGCCACCAGCTCTTTACCGGTGCCCGACTCGCCCTGGATGAGCACATTGGAGTCGGTCGGGGCGACCTTGCGGATTTTCACGTACAGCTCTTGCATCGGTGCGCAGGAGCCGATGATGCCAATTTCGCCATTGGCGGCGGCAGCGGCGGGTTTGTCGGCCGCGGCCTTGGCAGTGCCTGGGCGGGTTTCGGCAGGCGCTGCTGGCGCCGGCGTGCTTGGCCGGTCACGCAGAATACGGGCCACGGCCTGCAGCATCTCGTCATGGTCGAACGGCTTGGCGATGTAGTCCACCGCGCCCATTTTCATCGAGTCCACCGCCGAGCGCAGGCTGGCGTAGCTGGTCATGATCAGTACCGGCTTGCCCTGGCCGAGCTTGATCAGCTCGGTGCCTGGGGCGCCAGGCAGGCGCAGGTCGCTGACGATAAGGTCGAACGTGGCAATGCTGAAGCGTTCCTGGGCTTCCTGCACCGAGCCTGCTTCGCTGACCTGGTACTGGTTGCGTTCAAGCAGACGGCGCAAGGCCGAACGGATGATGGTTTCGTCTTCGACGATCAGAATATGCGGCATTGATTCAATTCTCTCGACGGTCTCGAATTTCAGGGGACGTCGCTACGACATGCCGGGGCAGGGTCACGCGGATCCGGGTACCACGCTGGCGCTCGATGTCGGCCGGGCTGTCGATGGTGATTTGCCCATAATGCTCTTCCACGATGGAATAGACCAGCGCGAGCCCCAGTCCGGTTCCCTCGCCTGGGTCCTTGGTGGTGAAGAACGGTTCGAACAGCCGGTCCATGATGTTTTTCGGGATGCCGCTGCCTTCGTCTTCCACGACAAGGTCCACGGTATGCTCGGTGGCTTCGGTGCGCACCCGTACCGCGCTGCCGGCTGGGGTGGCGTCGCGGGCGTTGGACAGCAGGTTGATCAGCACCTGCGCCAGGCGCTGCGGGTCGCCTGCCACCCAGTGCTCGGGGTCGCACAGGTTGAAGAACTGTACTTCGAAATTGCGCCGGTTAAGCGCCAGCAGACCAATGGCGTCCTGCGCCACCTCGGCCAGGCACACCGGCTCTTCGCTGTTCTGCTGGCTGCCGCCGGCGTGGGCGAAGCTCATCAGCGACTGCACGATGCGCGACACGCGCTTGGTCTGTTCGAGGATCTGGCTGGACAGCTCGATTATCTCGCCGTCGCCCTCGCGCTCCTCGCGCAGGTTCTGCGCCAGGCAGGCGATGCCGGTGATCGGGTTGCCGATCTCGTGGGCCACGCCTGCGGCCAGGCGGCCAATGCTGGCCAGGCGCTCGGAGTGCACCAGCTTGTCTTCCAGGGCCTGGGTTTCGGTGAGGTCCTCGACCAGCAGCACCAGGCCGCTGTTGCCCGGTGCCAGCGGCTCGTCGATGGCGGCCTTGTGCAGGTTCAGCCAGCGCGGCTGGCCGTCGAACGCCAGGCGCTGCTTGTGAAGGTGTTCGTCGGGCACGTTGATGAAGCCTTGCAACAGGCCGCGCCATGGCTCGGTAATGGTTACCAGGCGCGAACCGACCACGTGCTTGGCAGCGATACCGGTCAGCTCTTCCATGGCTTTGTTCCACATGAGGATTTCCTGGTCCTTGGCCAGCGAGCAGACGCCCATGGGCAGCTCTTGCAAGGTCTGCCGGTGGTAGCGGCGCAGGGCGTCGAGTTCGGCGGCAAGGCCGGTCAGGCGCGAGTGGTAGTCCTCAAGCCGGCTTTCGATGAAGTGGATGTCCTCGGTCACGTAGTTTTCGTTACCGGACTTGTACGGCAGAAAGGTTTCGACCATGTCCTGGGCCACGCTTGGGCCCATCAGGCCGGACAGGTTGGCCTCGATACGGTCGCGCAGGCGGCGCAGGGCGTACGGGCGGCGCTCATCGAACGGCAGGTAAAGGTCGCGCAGGGCCTGCTCGACTTCCTTTTGCGCAGCCTTGGCACCCAAAGGCTTAGCCAGTTGGGTGGCGAATTCCTGCGGCGAGGCGGCGTGCAGCTCACGGCGTTGCGGGCGGCGCACGTTATCCACAGCGCAGGCTTCGGCGGCGCTGGCTTCTTCGCTGCTGGCGTTTGTAAACAGTGAAATCAGCGTGAACAGCAGCACGTTGGCAGCCAGCGAACCAATTGCTGCCATGTGCCAGCTGGTGTCGTCCAGCACGTAGATTACATCCAGCATCGGGATGTAGAAGCCCTGCAGGTTGCCCAGCAGCGGCAGCAGCATGGTCAGCATCCAAACCAGCATGCCCGCCAGCAGGCCGGCGATGAAGCCGCGTCGGTTGGCGGTTGGCCAGTACAGCACCGAAAGCACGCCGGGCAGGAACTGCAAGGTGGCCACGAAGGCGACGATGCCCAGGTTGGCCAGGCTCTGGTGGTTGTTCTGGGTGAGGTAGAAGACAAAGCCTGCGGTGATGATGGCAACGATCAGCGCGCGGCGGGTCCATTTCAGCCAGCGGTAGATATTGCCTTCGGCGGGCGGCTGGTACAGCGGCAGCACCAGGTGGTTCAGGGCCATGCCCGACAGCGCCAGGGTGGTGACGATGATCAGCCCGCTGGCGGCCGACAGCCCGCCGACGTAGGCCAGCAGCGCCAGCGCCTCATTGTTGGCGGCGATGCCCAGCCCGAGGGTGAAATATTCCGGGTTGGTGCTGGCGCCCAGGCGCAGGCCGGCCCACAACACCAGCGGCACCGCCAGGCTCATCAGCAGCAGGAACAGCGGCAGGCCCCAGCTGGCGCTGACCAGCGAGCGCGGGCTGAGGTTCTCGGTGAAGGCCATGTGGTACATGTGCGGCATGACGATGGCCGAGGCGAAGAACACCAGCAGCAAGGTGCGCCACGGGCCTTCCTGCAACGGGGTGTGCAAGGCGGCCAGCGCGGTCTGGTTCTGCAGCAGCCACAGCTCCAGTTCGTGCGGGCCACCGAATACGCCATACAGCGCATACAGGCCGATACCACCCAGGGCCAGCAGCTTGATCACCGACTCGAAGGCAATGGCGAACACCAGGCCTTCGTGTTTTTCACGGGTGGCGATATGCCGCGAGCCGAAGAAAATGGTGAACAGGGTGATCAGCGCACAGAACGCAAATGCCACCCGCGCCTTGACCGGCTCGCCGGTGAGGATGCTGATGGAGTCGGCCACCGCCTGAATTTGCAGGGCGAGCAAGGGCAGCACGCCGATCAGCATGAAGATGGTGGTCAGCGCGCCGGCCCAGGTGCTGCGAAAGCGAAACGCCAGCAGGTCGGCCAGCGAGGATAACTGGTAGGTGCGGGTGATCTTGAGGATCGGGTACAGCAGCACCGGGGCCAGCAGGAACGCCCCGGACACCCCCAGGTAGCAGGCCAGGAAGCCATAGCCGTACTGGTAGGCCAGGCCGACCGAGCCATAGAAGGCCCAGGCACTGGCGTAGACGCCCAGCGATAGGGTGTAGGTCAGGGGGTGGCGGATGATGGCGCGCGGGATCAACCCGCGTTCGCTGATCCAGGCCACGCCGAACAGCACCAGCAGGTAGGCGGCGCTGATCAGGATCATCTGGGTCAGACTAAAGCTCATCGGCATCTCGTTGGCTCTGCAGGATGAAGGTGACGACGATCAGGATCAGCCAGAGCAGGTACGGGCGGTACCAGGCTCCGGTCGGCTCGATCCACCAGTCCATGATGGCCGGGGAGAACAGATAGATCCCCACGACCAGAAGCAGGACCAAACGATAGATGTACATGCTGGCCTCGATGGTTGGGCGCTGCGGGTTTGGCGTTGATTATTGCTGCAAATGGCGGGGGCGAGGGTAGCGGGAATCCACGGTATTGGCCAAGGTTTTGAAATGGCTGGGTTTTGCGCCACCGGGGTTGCCTGTGCTGGCCTCATCGCAGGCTGTCGCCAGCTCCCACAGAGACCGTGCTCAACCGCAACATTGCTGGTTGTACCCCATCCTGTGGGAAACGATAGATAGTTGTGGCAAGCCCGCTCGCCACAAGGAGATATGTCTGGCGAAAACAGGATTGTACAAAACCATAGAATCTCCCACAGGAATTGAGCCAGACACCAATATTGCAGCTGACGCGGCCTCTGTGGGAGCTGGCGAAAGCCTGCGATAGGCCGGGCCTGCTTTTAGTGCAAATCAGCCTCGGGCACGCTCATCTGCCGGGGGATGTTCTGCGGCTGCCATTGCTGGCGGGCAATGGCCAGCACCTCGTCAGGTGACGCCTGCGCCCACTGCGCCTCGGTAGCTTGCCCCAACGCCCGCAACGCCCTGAGCAGCAGCGGGGTGGCTTCGGCAGGCGCCAGCGGTGGCGAGCGGTACGACTTGCCCAGCTTGTGCCCGTCCGGCTGGGTAATCAACGGGATATGCAGATAGCGCGGCTCGCAGAACCCCAGCAGTTCCTGCAGGTACAGCTGGCGCGGCGTGTTATCCAGCAGGTCGGCGCCGCGTACCACATCGCTCACCCCTTGCCAGGCGTCATCCAGCACCACCGCCAATTGGTAGGCGTACAGCCCGTCGCGACGCTGAATGATGAAGTCGCCCACTTCGCGGCCCAAGTGCTGCTCGAACGGCCCTTGCACCCGGTCATTGAAGCGGTAGATCAGTTCCGGCACCCGCACACGAATCGCCGCACCGTCACGGGCATGCCCAGCATTGCGGCAATGGCCTGGGTAAACCCCACCGTATCCTTCGAGCTGCTTGCGCGAACAGGTGCAGGCATAGGCCAGGCCCATGCTGAACAAGCGGTCGACCACGGCGGCGTAGGCGTCATGGCGCAGGCTCTGGCACACCGCCTCCCCATCCCAGTGCAGGCCGTAGCTTTCCAGGGTGTGCAGGATCGCATCGCGGGCACCGGGCATTTCCCGAGGTGGGTCGGTGTCTTCCACGCGCAGCAGCCATTGGCCGTTGACGGCGCGGGCATCGAGCCAGGAGGCGAGGGCGGCGACCAGCGAGCCAAAATGCAGCAAGCCACTGGGGGTTGGCGCGAAGCGCCCGATATAGCGGGAGTCGGTCATGGTCTGCGCAGGCTATATAAATGAAGACGGGGCGTAGCGGCTGCGCAGGCAATGCCCGGCAACCCCTACGCCCCGCCTTTGCAGGATTCGGATCAGCCTTTGCCTTCCGACCTTTCCTTTTTCTCGGCGAGTTCCTTGCAATCGAAGCACAGGTCGGCGGTCGGGCGAGCTTCAAGGCGGTGCAGGCCGATCTCGACACCGCAGGAATCGCACCAGCCGTAGTCTGCGTCCTGGATCTTCTGCAAGGTTTTGTCGATCTTCTTGATCAACTTGCGCTCGCGATCCCGGTTACGCAGTTCAAAGGCGAACTCTTCTTCCTGGCTGGCACGGTCGGCCGGGTCAGGGAAGTTGGCTGCTTCGTCCTTCATGTGAGTCACGGTCTGATCGACACTGGTCATCAGCTCAAGTTTCCAGGCGCCCAGCAGCTTGGTGAAGTGCTTGCGCATGGGTTCACCCATGTACTCTTCGCCTTTGGTTTCCTTATAAGGCTCGACACCGTACATGGTCTGACCGGCTTTTTGCTTTTCTACGGTGGACATGAATAGACCGCCTCTCACTCATCTGATCCAATGCGCAGGCTTGATTCCATCTCCGGCACCCGCCGGCCCTGCGACTGCGAGCCGCCGAACTTACCAGATAGCACCGGGGTGCGCTAGCCCGTGCCATGGATGCTATGGACAGCGGCGTGAACGGCACGTTCGGTAGATTGCGCGGTTAGAATCACCAGTCTAGACCCAATTGAGAGAAGGCCCATGGCTCAGCCACACAGTGCGCGCAGTCGCGCCATCGAACCCTTTCACGTCATGGCCCTGCTGGCGCGCGCCAACGAGCTGCAGGCCGCAGGCCGTGATGTGATCCACCTCGAAATCGGCGAGCCGGACTTCGCCACCGCCGCGCCGATCGTCGCCGCCGGGCAAGCGGCCTTGGCCAATGGCCACACCCGCTACACCGCTGCACGCGGGTTGCCGCAACTGCGCGAGGCGATTGCCGGCTTCTATGGCCAGCGCTACGGCGTCGACCTTGACCCTGAGCGTGTGCTGGTCACCCCGGGCGGCTCTGGCGCGCTGCTGTTGGCCAGCAGCCTGCTGGTGGACCCCGGCAAACACTGGCTGCTGGCCGACCCTGGTTACCCGTGCAACCGGCATTTTCTGCGCCTGGTAGAAGGCGGCGCGCAACTGGTGCCGGTGGGGCCTGATGTGAACTATCAGTTGACCGCAGACCTGGTCGAGCGCTACTGGGACAAAGACAGCGTCGGTGCGCTGGTGGCCTCGCCTGCCAACCCGACCGGCACCGTGCTTGACCGCGACCAGTTGGCCGGCCTGTCCAAGGCCACCCGTGCGCGCAACGGCCACTTGGTGGTGGATGAGATCTACCACGGTCTGACCTATGGCATGGACGCTTCAAGCGTGTTGGAAGTGGACGATGAAGCCTTCGTCCTTAATAGTTTTTCCAAATATTTCGGCATGACCGGCTGGCGCCTGGGTTGGCTGGTGGCGCCGCCGTCGGCGGTGGGTGACCTCGAAAAACTGGCGCAGAACCTCTACATCAGTGCGCCGAGCATGGCCCAGCATGCCGCGCTTGCGTGCTTCCAGCCGGACACCCTGGCCATCCTCGAAGAACGCCGCGCCGAGTTTGCGCGCCGCCGTGACTACCTGTTGCCCGCGCTGCGTGAGCTGGGCTTCGGCATTGCCGTGGAGCCGCAAGGGGCGTTTTATCTGTACGCCGATATCAGCGCATTCGGCGGCGATGCCTTTGCATTCTGCAAGCACTTCCTGGAAACCGAGGCCGTGGCCTTTACCCCAGGTGTCGATTTTGGCCGGCATCAGGCCAGCCATCACGTGCGTTTTGCCTACACCCAGAACGTCCAGCGCCTGGAAGAGGCGGTGCAGCGTATCGCTCGCGGCCTGCGGAGCTGGCAGGGCTGATGCTTTTCCCTGAACTGGAACAGGCGCGCCTGCTGCGCCGCTATAAACGCTTTCTTGCCGACATCGAACTGGTCAGCGGCGAGCAACTGACCATCCACTGCCCCAACACCGGCTCCATGCTCAACTGCATGCGCGAAGGCGGGCAGGTTTGGTTCAGCCGCTCCAACGACCCCAAGCGCAAGCTGCCCGGCACCTGGGAAATCAGCGAAACGCCCCAGGGGCGGCTGGCCTGCGTCAACACCGGGCGGGCCAACGCGCTGGTCGAGGAGGCGCTGCGGGCCGGAGTGATCACTGAACTGGCCGGTTTCACCGCGCTTCGGCGTGAAGTGGCGTATGGCGAGGAGCGCAGCCGCATCGACTTCTACCTGCAGTTCGACAGCGGCCCGGCCTATGTCGAGGTCAAGAGTGTCACCCTCGGTTACCCCGACACGGCGGTGGCCGCCTTCCCCGACGCCGTCACCCAGCGCGGCGCCAAGCACCTGCGCGAGCTCGCCGCCTTGGCGCGCCAGGGCATCCGCGCCGTACAACTGTACTGCGTGAGCCTCACCGGCATCGAAGCGGTGCGCCCGGCCGACGAAATCGACTCGGCCTATGCCGATGCGCTGCGCGCGGCGGTGGCTGATGGGGTGGAGGTGCTTGCGTATGGCGCGCGCCTGGACGCCGAGCAGATCGTCATCGATCGGCCGCTGCCAGTGCTGTTCACTCGGTAAGCCAGACCCCCTGGCTGTCTTCCTGGCAGCCTAGGGCCTCCAGCCATTCCCCCGCACATGGCCCGGTGATGCACTCGCCGCTGTCGATGATGAACTGTGCGCCATGATGAGCGCATTGGATCAAGTTGCCGCTGGCGTCGAGAAACTGGTCCTGGTCCCAGTTCAGGCTGATGCCACGGTGCGGGCAGCTGTTGCGGTACAGGTAAACGGTGCCGTTGCGGCGCACGCCGAACAGCTGCGTGCCGTCCAGGGTGAACGCCCGGCTGTGGCCTTCTTTCAGGGTGGCGCTGGGGCAGAGGTAATGCATGCGGGGCATCTTGTTGATGGACGGCGTAGCGCAGTGAGGCGGCTATGGTGCGCAGTTCTTGTATTCGCCACAAGGCGTGAGTTGCGTTTGTACAGAGGTGGCTGTACGACAGGCAAAAAAAGACCCGCCAAATTGGCGGGTCAAAAACCGTGATTAGCCTGATGAGGAGATAATCTGAAAGTCCGAACCAAGGCCTTTCAGAGTATCCAACCAGTCTCGCGACCAGTTGTGATAATCATAACGATTCTCATTTCGTAGTCAATGGCTGTTTCTGATTTATTTTCCGGCCGGCGATGGATGGCACTTCGCGTTCAGCTGTTCGTTGAGCGCTTCCTTGCGTTCGGCGGGCAGGTCGTTCCAGTGCATGTCCAGCAGGGCGCCTTCAATGGCGTACAGCAGCACTTTCGAAGCCCGGAACCCCCGCGTTCTGACTGCCTGATACGCGCCCACAGCGCCGAGGCGGCGCAGGTCCGATGCGCTGTGAATACCAGCGGCGTGCAGCCATTGTGCGGAGGTTTTGCCAAGGTTCTTCAGGTGCTGCAATTCATCGTTCATCAAGCCTCCTTGCGATGGCTGAACGGGGTAGAGGGATAAATCGCGAGCAGGTCTGAGAGGAGTGTAGCGGGGCTTGGCGATTGCGCGGCCTTTTGCCATAGGGGCCGACGGGATGCCGGAGTTACGGGGCACAGCCTGCTTGTTGGTTGTGTGCAACCTGCACCCGCCCCATCGCAGGCTGGCGCCAGCTCCCACAAAGACTGTGCCGGCTGTGATGGAGATGTCTGACTGAGATCTTGTGGGAGCTGGCGTCAGCCTGCGATGAGGCCTGCACAGCTAGCATCACTCTCCTACAGAATCCATGCCCGGCCGCGACGGTATCAGCGGGCTGTGCGATAACGCAGGCGGGTGCCGTACTTGACCGACATCAGAATCTCGTCAGCACTCAGTTCGGCCGGGAAGTAGGTGCCGGAAATCTGCGCATGGGCAAGGCTTGCGCCCTCCAGGCCGTTTTCCCGAAGGTCCAGGCCACGCAGGTCGGCTGCGCGGAAGTAAGCGTCGGAGAAGTCGACACCGCTGACGTCCATCTCGCGCAGGTCCAGCCCACGGAAGTCGCCACCACGAAAATCGATCGAGGCGTGCGCGGCTTTCTCGCGGTTGAAGGCGGCGATCTTTTCGTCGCGAACCAGGGTGAACAGCACGTTGTCCAGCTGACGGGGTTGGTTCATGGCGGCGCCTCCTTTATAAGTTGTGATGATATTGTAATGACATCACTGAGAAGGCGCCTGACTTCAGGCCTGAACTGTCGACTGCTTCACGCCTGCAACCTCAAAGGCCGGGCAGGTGCTGGCGAATCTGCTCGATCAGTTGATCCATGCTGGCGCTGTCCTGGGTGTCGACGCGCTTGCAGTGCGGCTGCTCTTTGCTGGTCAGCGGTTCGCGATTGGCCTGCTGCGCCTTGATCACTTCAAGCGTGGCGTCGGACGGGTCGGTATTCTCGGCCTGGCGCTGCTGCAACCAGCTGGCAATGACCGCATCCGGTGCCTGGCAGTCGAGAATCAGGAACGGCGCACCGGTGCTGCTGGCCACTTCGGCGGCAGCATCGCGCTGGGCCTGCTTGAGGTAGGTGGCATCCAGCACCACCGGGAAGCCGGCTTTGAGAATGGTCGTGGCGATCTGGTGCAGGTGCTGGTAGGTGGCAGCGCTGGCGTCCTGGCCATAGATACCGGCCTGCAGTTGGCCTGCGGCGTCGGCTTGTTGCTCGCCGAACAGGCGTTTGCGCTCGATATCCGAACGCACCCGCACCGCGCCCAGCGCTTCGACCAGGCGCATGGCTACATGGCTCTTGCCAACCGCCGACACACCATGGGTGATCGCCAGCAGGCGCGAAGGGATTGCGCTATAGCTTTCTGCCAGGTTGGCGTAGTTGCGGTAGGTGCGCAGGGTGGTGGCGCGCTGCACGCCATCGGCCTCGGCCGGCATGCTGAACAGCGCAACCTTGGCCCGCACCAGGGCGCGGTAGGCCTTGTAGAAGTTCAGCAGTTCCAGGCCCTGGTAATCACCGGTCAGTTCCAGGTACTGGCTGATGAAGCGCCGCGCCAGGCACTTCAGGCCACGGTCTTCGAGGTCCATGGCCAAAAAGCCGACGTCGGCATACACGTCGGTCAGGCGGAACGGTTCGTTGAACTCGATGCAGTCGAAGATCACCACCTTGCCGTCGATCAGCGTGGCGTTGCCCAGGTGGATATCGCCGTGGCACTCGCGGATAAAGCCATTGGCCTTGCGCGCCTCTAGCAGCCCATGCAGGCGCTCGAAGCTGCTGCGGGCCCAGGCTTGCAGGTTGTCCAGTTGCTGCAGGTCGGCCTTGTCGCTGAGGAACGGGCGGATTTGCTCGAAGTTCTGCTCGACCGGCGCCATGACGCTGTCAGGGGTGCCCAGTGGGTGCTCTGGCGAGACTTTCGGCGCTTGCAGGTGGAATTCGGCAATCTGCTGGGCCATCTGGTCGATGTGCCCGGCGTTCAGTTCACCGTTGGCCTGCAGGGTGTTAAGCATCTGGCCTTGGGGGAACTGGCGCATTTTCAGCGCGTACTCGATCACTTCGCCTTCACCGCCCAACTGCGGGGCCTCGGCACTGCCGGTAATCGGCAATACGTCCAGGTACAGGCCTTCGGTCAGGCGCTGGTTCAGGCGCAGCTCTTCACGGCAGAAGTGGCCGCGCTGGTCGAGGGAGGTGAAGTCGAGAAACCCGAAGTTCATCGGTTTCTTTATTTTGTAGGCGTATTCGCCAGTAAGCAGGACCCAGGAGATGTGCGTCTCGATGAGCTGGAAGCCCGCCACCGGGTGCGGAAAGAGGGCAGGGTTCTGCAGTGCGCTGATCAGGGCTTGGCTCACGGATCGTCCTTTGAAGGGTCAGGGAATTCAAAGCCGACATTATGGTCAATGGTGCCGTCCCTGCAAACCGCCGCAGCCGTCTGCCCCCCTTTTTGAAAGTGCGTATAATCCGCCGCCATGACTCGTACCCGAAATTCCCGCACCCCCAAAAAACGCCCGACCGGCCGCGTCCGCGCCCTGCTGGGCTGGGCGCTCAAGCTCAGCCTGGTTGGCCTGGTAGTGATCGCCGGCTTCGCGGTTTACCTCGACGCCACCGTTCAGGAGAAGTTCTCCGGCAAGCGCTGGACAATCCCGGCCAAGGTGTACGCCCGGCCGCTGGAGCTGTTCGTCGGCCAGAAACTGAGCAAGGAAGATTTCCTTACCGAACTCGATGCCCTGGGCTATCGCCGCGAAACCTCGGCCAGTGGCCCGGGTGCTGCGTCGGTCAATGGCAATACCATCGACATCAATACCCGTGGCTTCCAGTTCTATGAAGGCATGGAGCCTGCGCAGTTCGTGCGTGTACGCTTCTCCGGCGACTACGTGGCCGGGCTGGCTGGCGCCAATGGCGGCAAGCTCGATGTGGTACGCCTGGAGCCGCTGATGATCGGCGGTATCTACCCGAAAAACCTTGAAGACCGCATCCTGATCAAGATCGATCAGGTGCCGCCGTACCTGCTCGAAACCCTGATCGCCACCGAAGACCGCGACTTCTACAGCCACTTTGGCGTCTCGCCCAAGTCCATCGCCCGGGCGATCTGGGTCAACACTTCGTCGGGCGCCATGCGCCAGGGCGGCAGTACCCTGACCCAACAGCTGGTGAAGAACTTCTTCCTCACCAACGAACGGAGCCTCAGCCGCAAACTGACCGAAGCGATGATGTCGGTGCTGCTTGAGGTGCACTACGAAAAACGCGAAATCCTCGAGGCCTACCTCAACGAGGTGTTCGTCGGCCAGGATGGCCAGCGCGCCGTGCACGGCTTCGGGCTTGCCAGCCAGTTCTTCTTCAGCCAGCCGCTGCAAGAGCTCAAGCTGCACCAGATCGCCTTGTTGGTGGGCATGGTCAAGGGGCCGTCCTACTACAACCCGCGGCGTCACCCTGAGCGCGCCCTGCAACGGCGCAACCTGGTGCTCGACCTGCTGGTAGAGCAGGGCGTGGCCACCCAGGAAGTGGTCGATGCTGCGAAGAAAATGCCACTGGGTGTGACCAAGCGCGGCAGCCTGGCCGACAGCTCGTTCCCGGCGTTCCTCGACCTGGTCAAGCGTCAGCTGCGCCAGGACTACCGCGACGAAGACCTTACCGAAGAAGGCCTGCGCATCTTCACAAGCTTCGACCCGATCCTGCAGATGAAGGCCGAAACCGCGATGAGCGAGACCTTCAAGCGCCTGTCTGGGCGCAAAGGGGCCGACGAAGTGGAATCGGCAATGGTCGTCACCAACCCCGAAACCGGCGAAGTGCAGGCCCTGATCGGCAGCCGCCTGGCAGGCTTTGCCGGCTTCAACCGCGCGCTGGATGCGGTGCGCCCGATCGGCTCGCTGGTCAAGCCATCGGTGTACCTGACGGCGCTCGAGCAGCCGAGCAAATACACCCTGACCACCTGGGTGCAGGATGAGCCGTTCTCGGTCAAAGGCGCCGATGGGCAAGTGTGGCGGCCACAGAACTACGACCGCCGTGCCCATGGCACCATCTACCTGTACCAGGGCCTGGCCAACTCGCTGAACCTGTCCACCGCCAAGCTGGGCCTTGAAGTCGGCGTGCCGAACGTGATCAAGACCATCGGCCGGCTGGGCGTGCAGGTCGACTGGCCAGCGTTCCCGGCAATGCTGCTGGGCGCGGGGGGCATGTCGCCAATGCAGGTCGCGAACATGTTCCAGACCATCGCCAACGGCGGTTTCAACACGCCGATGCGCGGTATCCGCAGCGTGCTGACCGCAGAAGGCAAACCGCTCAAGCGTTACCCGTTCCAGATCCAGCAAACCTTCGACCCGGGTGCCATTTATCTGGTGCAGAACGCCATGCAGCGGGTGATGCGTGAAGGTACCGGGCGTTCGGTGTACAACGTGCTGCCAAGCTCGCTGACCCTGGCCGGCAAGACCGGCACCAGTAACGACTCGCGCGACAGCTGGTTCTCAGGCTTCAGCCAGGACTTGCTGGCCGTGGTGTGGCTGGGCCGCGATGACAACGGCAAAACACCGTTCACCGGTGCCACCGGTGCGTTGCAGGTGTGGACCAGCTTCATGAAGAAGGCCGACCCGCTGCCGCTGGACATGCCGCAACCAGACAACGTGGTGCAGGCATGGATCGACCCGCACACTGGCCAGGGTTCCGATGCAAGCTGTCCGGGAGCGGTGCAGATGCCGTATATTCGCGGCAGCGAGCCACCCGCCGGCGCCGCCTGTGGTGGTGAGCAGAACCCGGCAGAATCGGTCATGGACTGGGTCAAGGGCTGGATGAATTGAGCACAGCGTTTAATGAGGGTGTGAAGTGAACAAGTGGTGGATTCCTGCCTTGACCGCGGTAGCCGTGCTGCACGGCTGCGCGAGCGTTCCGCGTGGCAACATTCCGGTGGTCGACTCGGGCACCCGGGTTTCCAACAGCGAGCGCGTTTCGGCCAAGCGCCCGTCGGCCTACCCGACCAGTGGCGGCAGCAACCAGGCGCAATCGCTGCCGGAAGACTCCGGCGTGACCGTGATGATTCCGCAGGGTAGCGGTGGCGCACCGATCAGCACGACGCCGATCAGCACCGGGCCGATTACCCCCGGCCCGGTCAGCAGTGGCCCGATCAGCACCAACCCAAACCCGGTGGCTGACGAGCCGTTCGACATTGCCTCGATGAGCAGCGCACCTGCGGCTACCCAGGCGCCCACTGGTATCCCGCGTAGCAACAGTGGCGGGCTGTCGGCCGACGAGCAGCTAGATGGCCCGGTGCTGGCGCTGCTGACCACCGCCCAGCAGCAACAGAGCAGTGGCGACTTCAACGGCGCTTCGTCGAGCCTGGAGCGTGCCCAGCGCATCGCCCCGCGCGAGCCGCAGGTGCTGTTCCGCCTGGCTCAGGTGCGTTTGTCGCAAGGTGATGCCGCGCAGTCCGAGCAACTCGCCCGTCGTGCCCTGACCTACGCCAACGGCCGCCCAGACCTGCAGGCGCAACTGTGGAACACCATTGCCCAGGCCCGCGAGAAGCAGGGTGACAGCGCCGGTGCCGCCCTTGCCAGGCAAAAAGCCCGGGTCAACCTGTAATGGACCCACGCATTCTGCAGATTGCCGACCACCTGCTGCTGATCGAGCGCGAGCTCAAGGTTCAGGGCTGGTGGAGCGATGCCACGCCCAGTGCCGAGGCGCTGGGTAGCACGGTGCCGTTTGCGGTGGACAGCATGGCGTTCGAGCAGTGGCTGCAGTGGATATTCCTGCCACGCATGGCGGTGATTCTCGAACATGGGCACCCACTGCCCAATGCCTCGGGGATTCTGGTCATGGCTGAAACCGTGTTCGGCGACCGCCCGGAGCAAAGCCGGGAGCTGCGCCGCCTGTTGGCAGCGTTTGATCAATTGATCAGCCCATCCGCCTGATTTCTTCTCTTTTTCCCATAAGGGCCGCAGATTGTGGCCCTTTTTTATGGAAATCTTCTTTTTCCTGCTGCTACATCGGTTTTTAGTGGTTGCGGTGATTCATCTTGATGAAATATTGGCAATAATTTTTCTTGACTTGTTGGCCGCGAATCACAAGAATCCAACTTCCGCTGTAGGGGGACTGCCAGAAGCAGACCCGCTAAGCAGATCATGAGGCGCACACCCGCGCCGACTTGTAACACCCCGCAACGCGTTACCTCGCGCTGGGTGGGAAGACCCGCAACACACAAGGGCTTTCCCAATACTTGCTCAGTCAGTGCTGACGTTCGCTCATGCTCTGCTTGGCAGTAAACCTATTAAGACCCGTCCAGTGAGGACGGTATTCTGGCGTTTTAGAGGTGAACAACGTGGAGCTCTTATCCGGCGCTGAAATGGTCGTCCGCTTCTTGCGCGACGAAGGCGTTAAGCATATCTACGGGTACCCAGGCGGTGCTCTCCTGCATGTTTACGATGCACTGTTCAAGGAACCGGAAGTCCAGCACATCCTGGTCCGTCACGAACAGGCTGCAACCCATATGGCGGACGGTTACGCCCGTGCCACCGGCAAGGCCGGCGTGGTACTGGTAACTTCCGGCCCAGGCGCGACCAATGCCATCACCGGCATTGCCACCGCGTACATGGACTCCATCCCGATGGTCATCCTGTCCGGTCAGGTGCCTAGCACCATGGTCGGCACCGATGCCTTCCAGGAAACCGACATGATCGGTATTTCCCGGCCTATCGTGAAGCACAGCTTCATGATCAAACACGCTGCGGAAATCCCGGAAGTTCTGAAAAAAGCCTTTTATCTGGCGCAGTCCGGCCGTCCCGGCCCGGTCGTGGTCGACATTCCAAAAGATATGACCAACCCGGCCGAGAAATTCGAGTACATCTACCCGAAAAAGGTCAAGCTGCGTTCGTATAGCCCGGCTCTGCGTGGCCACTCCGGCCAGATCCGCAAGGCAGCCGAAATGCTCCTGGCGGCCAAGCGCCCGATCGTCTACGCCGGCGGCGGCGTGATTCTGGGTGGCGGCTCCGAAGCGCTCACCGAAATCGCCAAAACCTTGAACCTGCCGGTCACCAATACCCTCATGGGCCTCGGTTGCTTCCCAGGTACTGACCGCCAGTTCCTCGGCATGCTCGGTATGCACGGCAGCTACACCGCCAACCTGGCCATGCACAACGCCGATGTGATCTTCGCTGTCGGCGCGCGTTTCGACGACCGCGTGGTCAACGGCCCGGCCAAGTTCTGCCCGAACGCCAAGATCATCCACATCGACATCGACCCTGCGTCGATCTCGAAAATGATCAAGGCCGACGTGCCAATCGTAGGCCCGGTCGAAAGCGTGCTCACCGAAATGCTCGGCATCCTCAAAGAGATCGGCGAGCAGCCTGAAAAGGCAGCGCTGGACGCGTGGTGGAAGCAGATCGACGAATGGCGTGGCGATGGCGACCTGTTCCCTTACGACAAGGGCGACGGCAGTGTCATCAAGCCGCAGCACGTGATCGAGACGCTGTGCGAAGTCACCAAGGGCGACGCATTCGTTACCTCCGATGTTGGCCAGCACCAGATGTTCGCGGCGCAGTACTACCGCTTCAACAAACCCAACCGCTGGATCAACTCCGGCGGCCTGGGCACCATGGGCTTCGGCTTCCCGGCGGCCATGGGCGTGAAGCTGAGCTTCCCGGACCAGGACGTTGCCTGCGTCACCGGCGAGGGCAGCATCCAGATGAACATCCAGGAGCTGTCCACCTGCATGCAGTACGGCCTGCCGGTGAAGATCGTCAACATGAACAACGGCGTGTTGGGCATGGTTCGCCAGTGGCAGGACATGGCCTACAACGGTCGCCACTCGCATTCCTACGTCGAGTCGCTGCCGGACTTCGTCAAGCTGGCCGAGGCCTATGGCCATGTGGGTATCCGCATCACCAGCCTGAAAGACCTCAAGCCCAAGCTTGAAGAGGCTTTCGCGATGAAGGATCGCCTGGTGTTCATCGATATCGCGATCGACCGCAGCGAGCACGTCTACCCGATGCAAATCAAGGACGGCTCGATGCGTGACATGTGGCTGAGCAAGACGGAGCGTACTTGATATGCGGCACATCATCTCCCTGCTGCTGGAAAACGAACCCGGTGCCTTGTCTCGCGTGGTCGGCTTGTTCTCCCAGCGCAACTACAACATCGAAAGCCTGACCGTGGCGCCGACCGAAGACCCGACCTTGTCGCGTCTGACGCTGACCACCGTTGGCCATGATGAAGTGATCGAGCAGATCACCAAGAACCTCAACAAGCTGGTCGAAGTGGTCAAGCTTGTCGACCTGTCGGAGAGCGCTCACATCGAGCGTGAACTGATGCTGGTCAAGGTCAAGGCCACCGGTGCCCAGCGCGCCGAGATCAAGCGCACCACGGATATCTTCCGTGGCCAGATCGTCGATGTGACCGCCAGCGTGTACACCGTGCAGCTCAGCGGCACCAGCGACAAACTGGACAGCTTCATCCAGGCCATCGGCACTGCATCGATTCTCGAAACCGTGCGCAGCGGCGTTACCGGCATTGCCCGTGGCGACAAAGTGCTCAGCATCTGAATTTCAACAATTAGCGATGGCTCCCTAGGGGGCCGAGATATAACCAGGGGTATTTCATGAAAGTTTTCTACGATAAAGACTGCGACCTTTCCATCATCCAGGGCAAGAAAGTCGCCATCATCGGTTACGGTTCCCAGGGCCACGCCCAGGCGTGCAACCTGAAAGACTCCGGTGTAGACGTTACCGTCGGTCTGCGTAAAGGCTCGGCCACCGTTGCCAAGGCAGAAGCCCACGGCCTGAAAGTGGCTGACGTCGCCACTGCCGTTGCCGCTGCCGACCTGGTCATGATCCTCACCCCGGACGAGTTCCAGGGCGCGCTGTACAAGAACGAAATCGAGCCGAACATCAAGAAGGGCGCTACCCTGGCCTTCTCCCACGGCTTCGCGATTCACTACAACCAGGTCGTGCCACGTGCCGACCTCGACGTGATCATGATCGCGCCGAAAGCCCCAGGCCACACCGTTCGCTCCGAGTTCGTCAAAGGCGGCGGTATCCCTGACCTGATCGCTATCTACCAGGACGCTTCGGGCAACGCCAAGAACGTCGCCCTGTCCTACGCTGCAGGCGTGGGTGGCGGCCGTACCGGCATCATCGAAACCACCTTCAAGGACGAAACCGAAACCGACCTGTTCGGTGAGCAGGCTGTTCTGTGTGGCGGTACCGTCGAGCTGGTCAAAGCAGGTTTCGAGACGCTGGTCGAAGCAGGCTACGCGCCTGAAATGGCCTACTTCGAGTGCCTGCACGAGCTGAAGCTGATCGTTGACCTTATGTACGAAGGCGGTATCGCCAACATGAACTACTCGATCTCCAACAACGCCGAGTACGGTGAGTACGTCACCGGCCCTGAAGTCATCAACGAAGAATCCCGCAAGGCCATGCGCAACGCTCTGAAGCGCATCCAGGACGGCGAGTACGCGAAGATGTTCATCAGCGAAGGTGCTACCAACTACCCATCGATGACCGCCAAGCGTCGCAACAACGCCAGCCACGGCATCGAGATCATCGGCGAGCAACTGCGCTCGATGATGCCTTGGATCTCGGCCAACAAGATCGTCGACAAGGCCAAGAACTAAGCCTTGCTTGGTTAAATGAAAAACGCGGCTTCGGCCGCGTTTTTTCGTTTGCGGCGCCTGCATCTGGTATAAAGCGGTCAGTGGCTCGCTGTCAGAACCTGTTTCGCGGGCCCATGTCGAACATATTCCACCCTGTTGCAAGGTACTTTTAATGAGCGAACGTCCCGAAGAGCCGAACAAGCCCTCCGACGCCGAAAGCCTGCTACCTGTCGATGAGCATGTTGAAGAAGGCCATGACGCCGAAGGGCGCAAGGTCCGTCACCGCGGCATCTACCTGCTGCCTAACCTGTTCACCACTGCCAACCTGTTCGCCGGCTTTTATTCCATCATCAGCTCGATGAACGCGCAGAGCGCTCTGAGCGCCGGTGACCCGCGCGAGGCGAGCAAGTATTTCGCCTTCGCCGCCATTGCGATCTTCGTCGCCATGGTACTCGACGGCCTGGATGGCCGCGTAGCGCGCATGACCAACACGCAAAGCGCATTCGGTGCCGAGTACGACTCGCTGTCGGACATGGTTGCCTTCGGTGTGGCGCCGGCGTTGCTGGCATTTGGCTGGGCCTTGGGCGACATGGGCAAGGTCGGCTGGATGGTTGCCTTCATCTATGTCGCGGGCGCAGCGCTGCGTCTGGCGCGGTTCAACACCCAGGTCGGCACTGCCGACAAGCGCTACTTCATCGGCTTGGCCAGCCCTGCTGCGGCAGGCGTGGTGGCAGGTACCGTGTGGGCGTTCAGCGACTTTGGCATCCAGGGCTCCAAGCTGTCGTTCCTGGTGGCGCTGCTGGTAGCTGCTGCGGGTATGCTGATGGTCAGCAACATCAAGTACAACAGCTTCAAGGAGCTGGACTTGAAAGGCCGCGTGCCGTTCGTGGCAATCCTGGCCGTGGTGCTGGTGTTTGCGGTGGTCTTCAGCGACCCGCCGCGCATTCTGCTGCTGATCTTCCTCGGCTATGCGATTTCCGGCCCGGTGCAGTTTCTGCTGCGCGCACGTCGGCGCAAAATCTGACAAAGATTTAATCGCGGAATAACCTGCCGGCTCCATAGTCTTACGGGTACATCAGTTACCCGAACTGTGGAGCCGTCATGCTCATCAAGATCCCTCGCAAGTCCGACTGCACGTCAGCGCAGGTCACCCCCGAACATCTCTATCTATCCCGACGGCACATGCTCGGTGGTGCACTGGCAGGCCTTGCCGTGGCTGCGATGCCCCGTTTGGGCGCTGCGGCCGAAGCCTCGCGCTACGCCGATGCCGAGCCCGGCAAGGCGCCGGGCTGGTTCAGCGACAAGCTTGGCGCCACACGTTGGCAGGCAGTCACCGCCCAGGGTGAGGCCATCACCCCGTTCAAGGACGCCACCCACTACAACAACTTCTATGAGTTTGGCCCGGACAAGGGCGACCCGGCGGCCAACGCCAGCACCCTGAGTACCGAGCCGTGGAGCGTTGTGGTTGATGGTGAGGTGGGCAAGCCTGGGCGCTATGCCCTGGAAGACTTCGTCAAACCCTACCAGCTTGAAGAGCGTATCTATCGTCTGCGCTGCGTCGAGGCCTGGTCGATGGTGATCCCCTGGCTGGGTTTCCCGTTGGCAGAGGTGCTCAAGCAGGTCGAGCCGACCTCCAAAGCGCGTTATGTGCGCTTTGAAACCTTGCAGGACCCCAAGAGCATGCCCGGCCAGCGCTCGGGTTTCGCCCTGATCGACTGGCCTTATGTCGAAGGGCTGCGGCTGGATGAGGCGATGAACCCGCTGGCAATACTGGCAGTTGGCATGTACGGCCGTGAGCTTGCCAATCAGAACGGCGCGCCGTTGCGTCTTGTGGTGCCGTGGAAGTACGGCTTCAAGAGCATCAAGTCGATCGTGCGCATCAGCCTGGTTGCGGAGCAGCCGGCGACCACTTGGCAAGGTTTGGCCCCGGATGAATATGGCTTCTATGCCAACGTCAACCCGACGGTTGATCATCCGCGCTGGACCCAGGCCCGCGAGCGGCGGCTGCCCAGCGGGTTGTTCAGCCCGAATGTGCGTGAGACGCAGATGTTCAATGGTTATGCCGATGAGGTGGCGTCGCTGTATAGCGGGCTGGACCTCAGGAAGAACTATTGATGCGCTACCCATGGCTGCGCCTGGCGATCTTCATGACCGGCTGCCTGGTTCCGGCTTGGTGGCTGTACCAGGCGGCGAGTGGGCTGCTCGACCCCGACCCTGGCAAGGTGCTGGTCGATCGGTTGGGGTTGGGAGCGCTGGTGTTCCTGTTGATCACCCTGAGCATGACGCCGTTGCAGCGGTTGAGCGGTTGGCCGGGGTGGATTGTGGTGCGGCGTCAGCTGGGGCTGTGGTGCTTTGCTTATATAGTGCTGCACCTGGCTTCTTATATAGTGTTCGTGTTGGGGCTGGACTGGGGGCAGTTGGGTGTGGAGCTGCGCAAGCGGCCCTACATTATTGTGGGTGCGCTTGGGTTCCTCGGGTTGCTGGCGCTGGCGGTGACCTCGAACCGCTACAGCCAGAAGCGCCTTGGGGCGCGGTGGAAGAAACTGCACCGGCTGGTGTATGGGGTTCTGGGGTTGGGGCTGCTGCATTTTCTGTGGATAGTGCGCTCGGACCTGCGTGAGTGGGCAGTGTATGCAGCGGTCGGTGGAATGTTGATGTTGTTGCGGGTGCCCCAAGTGGCCCGGCGTATCCCGCGCTTGGGTAGGCAGGGGAGGGTGAGGTAAGTGCTGCTCAGCGGTATATTTCAGTTTCTTGAAATAAAGGGTTGACGCCGTTTCAGATCCCCTTATAATGCGCCCCACTTCCAGCGACAAC
>NZ_JABWRG010000075.1:0-26263 GCF_014268825.1 Pseudomonas sp. SWRI51
GGGCTGCGCAGCAGCCCTGAAAACCCAAGGGGCTGCTGCGCAGCCCAACGCGGGACAAGCCCGCTCGCCACAACGCTCTATCATTTCCCACAGGGTTGGGTCCAACCAGTAATGTTGCGGTTGAACATGGCCTCTGTGGGAGCTGGCGATAGCCTGCGATGAGGCCCCCACAGGCTTGCGCTTGCGGATGGCCTCACGGCAACAGCACCTCCCCCGCCTGCAGCCCCTCGACTTCAACCCCCTGCACCAGCGCCTCGCCAACCACCACTGCCACCTGGCTTTCCACGTGCCCTGGGCCTGCCCGATACAGCACATACTGGCGCCCATCTGTCCCACTGCGCAGCGCTTGCTCCGGCACCGCCATCCCCTGTTCCTTGCGATACAACAGCACCGTCACCTGCGCACTCATACCCAGGCGCACCCCCAACGCCAAAGGGTCCGGCTGGGTGGCCAACTGCACACGCACATCGAACCACGCGCCCTGCCCTTCATCATCACGCGCCTGCAACCCCAGCGATTGCACCGTGCCTTGCAGCAACTGCCCTGGGAACCCGTCACCGGTCACCTGCACCGCCATCCCCTCGCGCACCTTGCCCAGATCGCCCTGTTCCACCGCCGCCAGCACCTGCAAACGGCCCAGCTCCACCAGGCCCAGCAAGGGCATGCCCTGGCTCACCAACTGGCCGGCCTGGACCAGGCGCTGCTGGCCTTCGGTTTCTGCCGCCGCCCGCGTTACCAGGCCCGCAAAGGGCGCCTTGACCACACGCTGTGCGCGCAACGCGGCAAGCGCGTCGTAGCGCGCCTGGGCATTGCTCAGCTCCATACCGGCGATGTGCAGGTACTCGCCTTGGCCACGGGCTTTGGTCTGTTGCAGTTCGTCTGCGGCACTGACCAGTTCCAGGCGCTGGGCGCTCACCTGCTGCTCCAGGGTATCGAGCTCCTGCCGGGCAACGATGCCGCGCGCCAGCAAACGCCGGGTATCGGCCAGCGCCGCCTCGCTGTGCTGCAAGGTGCGCCTGGCAACCGTCAGCGCACGCTGCGCGCGGGTGACCTCCGGGCCGCTCTGCCAAGCCTGCAACTCGCGCAGCGCGCGGCTGGCCTTGAGCCGCTGGGCATCGGCCTCGCGCAGCTGGATATCCAACTGCGCGGTGTCCAGCGCCAGCAGTGTCTGCCCCGCTGCCACTTGCTCACCCTCACGCACCGCAAGCACCTGCACAGTGCCTTCGAACGGGGCGGCCAGCGTGACCTGCTGCGCCGGCTGGATACGCCCCAGCACCCCCAGGCGCCGTTCGAGCAACTGCGGGTGCACCCGCAGCCAGTGGCCCTGGCTGGCAACCGGGGCACTCGCCTGCCAAGGCTGCCACAGCAGCAGGATCGCCCCCGCCAGCAGCGCCGCCAGCGCACATTGAATCAACCTAATCATTAAGCGCCACCTCCCAGCTATCGAGCGTGGTGCCCAGTGCCAGGTCGAGTTCGGCCTGGGCATTCAGGTAGCCGATCAAGGCATCGAGCTGCACGCTCTGGGCATCGCGCAGATCACCTTCAAAGCTGAGCACCTGAAAGTTGCTCGACCGCCCCAAGGCCAGTTTTTCCTGTTCGATTTCCAGCTTGCGCCGCGACAGCGCCAAGGCCCGCCCGGCAATTTCCAACTGCCGCCAGCGCACCTCGGTTTCGCGCACGCCATCGGTCACCTGGCGTTGCAGTTGTTGCAGGCTCTCGGCCATGCGCTCCTGCTGGGTCGCCAGCGACACCTCGGCGCGCACCAGTGCCTGGCGCCGGCTGAGGTCGCCAATGGGGATTTCCAGCTCCAGCCCGACGTACTGCTCCCAGTCACGCTGGCTGCCTGGGCGCTCGCGGGCCTGGCTGGCACCGGCCAGCAGCGACAGGTCCCAGCGCTGCTCATCGCGGGCCAGGCGCACGCCGATGTGGGCTTGCTGCTCGGCAATCAGCTGCATGAGGTACCCCGGTTGCAGCGCCTTGGCCTGCTGCAAGGCCTGCCCCACATCAACCTGCACGTGCTGCGCCTGCGGCCGCTCGGTAGCCAGCAATGGCGTAGCAAGGTCTAGCGCCAGGGCCTGCAACAACGCCAGGCGGCTGGCATGCAAGCGGTTGCGGCTGTCCTCCAGCGCCAGTTCCTGGCTGGCCACCTGCGCCTGGGCCTGGACGATATCGAAGGCCGGCATGCGCCCAGCGGCGATCAGCGAGCGGTTGACCTCCACCAGTTGGTTCGAGCGCTGCAAAGCATCGGTGGCGATACGCAACTGCTCCTGGGCCCGCAACAGCTCGCGGTAAAGGCCGATGGTTTGGGTGATGGTCTGCGCCACGGTGTCTTTGAGCGCCAAGCGGTTGGCCTGCTCGCTCAGTTGCGCCTGCAACAACGGCGCGCCCGCTATCGCCGGGCCAGCGCCGCGCAGCAGCGGCTGGATGACCAGCAGGTTGGCGCCATCGCGATAACGCGGCCCGGCGGCATCGGCACGGGTATGGCCATAGGCCCAGTCGAGGCTGAGCC
This sequence comes from Pseudomonas sp. SWRI51, assembly GCF_014268825.1. Lineage (NCBI taxonomy): Bacteria > Pseudomonadati > Pseudomonadota > Gammaproteobacteria > Pseudomonadales > Pseudomonadaceae > Pseudomonas > Pseudomonas sp. SWRI51. Next base: position 2,510 of record NZ_JABWRG010000075.1, read on the forward strand.
GGGTGCCATACGGGGTCAGCAGGCTGGCTGCCGGGGTGAGGTCGGCTTGTCGATAACGGTCCTGGCGGTTGCGATTGCCCAGGTAGCGCGCCTTCAGCGCCAACTGCGGGGCGAAGCGGTCGCCGGCCACGCGCAGCTCGAACTTCTGCGCAATCCGCTCCAGGTACGCGCTGCGGATAGCGCGGTTGTCGCGCAGCGCCAAGGCCACCGCATCAGCCAGCGCCAGCTCGACCTGTGGCGCCTGTGCGGCGCGGTAGGCCCGTGCTGAAACCCCTGCCGCCTGGCTTGGCTGCGACGGCGCAAGGCTTTGTCCGGCCAGCAATGCAGGGCACACCAGCAGTAGCAGCAACCCCCGCAGCTCAGTCATCACGCAACGCCACCACCGGTTGCAGACGCGCCGCCGCCAAGGCCGGCTGCAACCCAAAAAACACGCCACTGGCCAACGCACTGCACACCCCCAGCGGTATCGACAACGGGTCCAGCTGCAACTGCCAACCGCTGGCAGCGGTAAAGCCCCAGGCCGCCAGCACCCCGAGCAAAGCCCCCAGCAGCGCCCCAGCGGCGGCCAATAGCAGCGCTTCGAGCAGGAACAACCAGGCGATATCGGCAGGCCGTGCCCCCAACGCCATGCGCACGCCGATTTCGCGCCGGCGCTCGCTGACGTTCATCAGCATCACGTTCATCACCCCCACCCCGCCCACCAGCAAGGCGATACCCCCCAGCCCGGCGAGCAGCCCAGTGAACAGCCGTGACTGGCGCGCCATGCCATCGAGCAGTTGCTGCGCCAGCAACACCTCGACCTGCATGGCCGGAATCTGCACCTGCAAGAACAACTGCAGCACCGCAGCCGCCTCCGCCATGCGTGTGTCATCAGCCGCCAAGGCCAGCACCACGCTGATCTGGCTCGATGCCGACAGCCGCCGCAGGCCCGCCAGCGGCATCAGCACTGCATCATCCACAGCCAGCGGCACCATAGGGTTGTAGCCACGCGGCGCCAGCACGCCCACCACCTCGAACAGGTAGCGCCCCAGTTGCACACGGTCACCGACCCCAGCCTGCAACTGGCTGGCAACCCCGGCCCCGAGCAGCACATGGGTACTGCGCGCATCCCGCGCAGCCAGCAAGCGCCCGTGCTGCACCTGCAAGCCCAGCACCTCGGCCAGCGCCGGCGTGCTGCCGGCCACCATGAGCGACTGGCTGGCAGCGCCGCGTCGGGCATCGGCCACGGTCATGGCCAATGGCGCCAACCCGCGCACGGCGCCTGGGGCCGCGGCAAAGCCGGTAGCCACCGGCGCACGGGCACCGCCGTCGGCAACAGGTATCAAGTTGGCGACCATCAGCTCGCTGCCCATGCCCTGAAACACCTGCCGCGCATGCTGCGCCGCGCTGTGCCCGACATCGAGCAGCGCCACCACCGCCGCGCAGCCCATGGCGATACCCAGCAACGCCAGCCACGCCCGCCGGCCGAGCTGGCGCAAGCTGGCCAGGCTTTCGCCCAGGCGCATGCGCAGGCCTGGGCCATAGCGTTCAGGCTGCATGCCCATCACTCACCCGCCCATCGCTGACCTCAATGCAGCGCTGCATGTGCCTGGCCATCTGCGGGTCGTGGGTCACCATCACCAAGGTCAACCGACGCTCGTGGTTGAGCGCCAGCAGCAGTTGCAGGATGTCATCGGCGGTGCTGCGGTCCAGGTTGCCGGTAGGTTCGTCAGCCAGCAGTAAACGCGGCTCGGTCACCAGCGCCCGAGCGATGGCCACGCGCTGGCGCTGGCCGCCGGACAACTGCGCCGGGTAATGGCGCGCCCGCGCTTGCAGGCCGACCGCAGCCAACTGCCCCTGCGCCACACGCCGCGCCGCATGCAGGCCGACGCCGCGGTAGCTCAAGGGCAGCGCCACGTTGTCCAGCGCCGACAGGCGCGGCAACAGGTTGAAGCTCTGGAACACGAAACCCAACGCCCGGTTGCGCATGATCGCCCGCTGCGCGGCACTGGCGTGGGTCATGTCCTGGCCGTCGAGCAGCAGTTGGCCCGTGCAAGGCTGGTCGAGCAGGCCGATCAGGTTCAGCAGCGTGCTCTTGCCCGACCCCGACGGGCCGACGATGGCGCAGGTCTGCCCGCAAGGGATGGCCAGCGAGACGGCATGCAGAATGGTCTGCTCGCCGTGGCGCCGGGTGATGTCTGTCAACCTGATGATGTCCGGCATCAGTCGGGGGTCTTGCCCAGGTTGGCGTCGGGCTTGCCGGTGCGGTCGGGTTCAACCTCCTCTTCGGCGTGCCCCCAGTTGTTGGCGAGCATGTCGAGCAGTGAAGTATTGAATTCGGGCCAGTCGATTTCAAAGTCGGCGCCCTGAATACTTGAATTGATTTTGTAACTGCCGATGAGCTTTGCCTCCTCGATAGGAGGGAGAGACTGGTAATACGCCAGAATCTCGCGCTGCCCAGTGTCAATCCGACCGGTGAGCTGGCGCTCGGCATCAAGTTTCTGGCAGATATCCCGAGTCCATTGGCATTCCCGCATGTTGATTTCCTTCCATGCGGCGTGACGTTCGTTGACCGTAAAGACATCGGCTTGATCGTAGACGATGGCGCTCAACTCTTCCCGGCCCAATGCCTTGAAAGGGTTATCACCTTTACCATTAACGAATGCCGTCGCCTGTTTGGCTCTTTCGAGCAAACTCGGGTCGTTCGTGTCAGGCACAAATTCGTCATAAGATTGTTTGCTGAAGTAATAACTTTGCCCGGCAATTTTTTCCCAAAGGGCCCCTGCAAGCGCCCCCAGTTCCTTGCGCGTCAGCGAGGCGTCGCGGGCTGCGGCCCTATCAACTGCAGCACTGAGTTGTTTAGCTAAAGATGAAAGCTCTGGTTCTTGCGGCGCAGGCAATGCCACCGACTCGGTGCTAGGGGTTGGGGCGTTTTCAGGAGAACGTCTGACGCTCGCGGCAGACGGCGGCGTATCGATACGGCCAGATCGAATAGATTCCATTGCACACTCGATTTCTAGAAGGGATAACTTAACTGCGCATCGCCCTTAACAAGGGTCATCTATCTTGCGCAGCACCCGGTCGGGTTCAACCTCCTCTTCGGCGTGCGCCCAGTTGTTGGCGAGCAGGTCGAGCAGTGAGGTGTTGAATTCGGGCCAGTCGATTTCGGCCCCGCTGAGTTGCATCCTGAGGTTGACGTCGTAATTACCCAGGATCTGCGCTTCCTCTATGGGAGGAAGAGCGTGCAAGTAATCAAGAATTTCGCTAACTCCCTGATCAATGCCTCCCGTGCGCTGGCGTTCGGCATGGAGTTTCTGAGTTACAGCCTGAGTCCATTTTCCGTGCCGGTCGGCCAGTTCGATTAACGCGGCACGACGCTCATTCACGGTGAACTCACCGCCTTCGTCGTAGGTAATAAAGCTCAATTGTTCATGGGAAAGGCCCGAGAACGGATTGCTGCTTTTACCGTTGGCGAAGTCAGTAGCCTGCTCGGCGCGTAGCAGAAGCTCAGGGTCTTCCGTTGACGGCCGGTAGCCGTCATGAGCAGACTTTGACAATAAATAGCTACCACCAGAAAGTCGCTCAAGAATATCTTTCGCCAACGTCGCTAGTTGATCACGCGACAATATCCGATCACGCTCTGCTGCGCGCTCCGCAGCCGCTTGAATTTGTTTAGCCAAACTTGATAGTTGATCGTGTGGCTGCTCGCTCCGCTCGTTCTCAACGATGCCAACTTCAGTGCCTTGCGATGTTCCTGCATTAGCAGAGACTATCGAGGCTTTCCTGAAACCACCACCGTGTATACCTTCTATCATTAGTTCCTCCACTTCTCACTCAGCTTACTTCGCCAAATGAATAACCTTGCGCGCGGGCAGAATGGTCTGCTCGCCGTGGCGACGGGTGATGTCTATGAACCTGATGGTGTCCGGCATCAGTCGAGAGTCTTGCCCAGGTTGGCGTCGGGCTCGCCGGTAGGGTCGGGCTCAACCTCCTCTTCGGCGTGCCCCCAGTTGTTGGCGAGCAGGTCGAGCAGTGAGGTGTTGAATTCGGGCCAGTCGATTTCGGCCCCGCTGAGTTGCATCCTGAGGTTGACGTCGTAATTACCCAGGATCTGCGCTTCTTCTATGGGAGGAAGAGCGTGCAAGTAATCAAGAATTTCGCCAATTCCCCGATCAATGCCTCCCGTGCGCTGGCGTTCGGCATCCATTTTCTGTGTCATCTGCAGAGTCCATTCACTGTCCCGCTTATTGACCTCCTTCCATGCGGCATGACGCTCGTTAACCGTAAACACATCGGCTTGGTCGTAGACAATGGCACTCAACTCTTCACGGCCCAACGACTTGAACGGATTTTCACCTTTCCCATTAACGAATGCCGTCGCCTGTTTAGCTCTTTCGAGCAAACTTGGGTCGTCGGTGTCGGGCACAAAATCGTCATGCGACTGCTTGCTGAAGTAATAACTCTGCCCGGCGATTTTTTCCCAAAGGGACTCTCCAAGCGCCCCCAACTCCTTGCGTGTAAGCGAGGCGTCGCGGGCTGCAGCCCTATCAACTGCAGCACTAAGTTGTTTAGCTAAAGATGAAAGCTCTGGTTCTTGCGGCGCAGGCAATGCCACCGGCTCGGTGCTAGTGGTTGTGGCGTTTTCAGGGGAGCGCCTGACGCTCGTGGCAGAAGGCGGCACATCGATACGGCCAGATCGAATAGATTCCATTGCACACTCGATTTCTAGAAGAGATAACTTAACTGCGCGTCACCTTTAACAAGGGTCATCTATCTTGCGCAGCACCCATTGAGGGTTCTGACGGGCTGTAAGCAGCAGAATCTTCTGCACCACCCCATTTATTAATAAGAAAATCGGCGAGCGTATTACTGAACGCCTGCTGTTGACTTTCATATCCACCTATCTGCGTCAAGATATCCGCCTCATAGTTACCGTACTGGGCAACTTCGATAGGTGGTAATGAGTTATAAAAATCAAGAACTTCACTGAGGCCTTTGTCATTCCGACCGGTCTGCCGCCACTCGGCATCTAGCTTGGCGATCGTCTCTCGGGCCCACGCGTTATGCTGCGCAGTCCTCTCGCTGCGTGCCGCTCGACGTTCATTGACGGTAAACGCACCACTTTCATCGTAGGTAATCAGGCTCAACTGTTCGCGGCTCAGGCCTTTGAACGGATTTTCGCCCTTCCCCATGGCAAATGCGTTGGCTTGCCGAGCGCGCTCTAACAACATCGGGTCATCTGAATCCGGCAACTGGGTGTTGTAGAAATCCTTGGCCAGGCTGTATGCCTCTCCCATTAATTTTCCGAGGACATCCAGTGCGAAGTCCGCGAGCTCGCTTCGAGTAAGCGATGCATCACGAGCCGCTGCGCGCTCAGCGGCAGCGCTCAGTTGCTGGGCAAGGCTCGATAATGAGGTTTGGTCCTTTTCAGCCGGTAGAAGCGCCTCGTCAGCTTGTTCTAGACTGTCGCTGCCAACACGCCGCAATGTTGCTGGTGGCGAAGTAACGGGGTTAAAGCCGCCGGTACGAATGTTCTCCATCAACTTATCTCCTGAGTGTGCAACCCACCCGTTGCGCACCGCCTTACATCAGGCGTCACGCAGCGGGTGAAGGCTGGGTAAAGGGTTACTTCATCGTGAACTCAACGGCCCAGGAATAGTCCGCTCCCGTGCGCGTGATGGTTGCGCTGCAGGTCGCACCACCGCTGGGATTCGCCGACTTGGTCCACTCGGGTTTCTTGATCCCCCCGGCAAGGGTGCGCATCTGATAGATGGTCCCGAAAGCGCAGGTTTTGCTGCCGATCGTGTAGCGCAACTGGGCGGAATTGACGTCGGGACTGATTACACGTTTAACCCGTGCAAAGGTCTCGGCTCCTGGATCAACGCTTTGGTCAGGCTTAGGGTCAGCAATCTGGAATGTGCTGCTTTCGTTTGTCGTGGAAAGCTTGAGAACAGCACGCTGACTCCCCAGATTCTTGAACGTCACCTCAACCGGCGGCCCTGCGTGAACCACCCCCGCCATCAGCACTGTCACCAGCGCTGCCACACTTTTCGACATTTTCTTCATCGACTATTCCTCTGTCTGTTGAGGACTCAAATGTGCAGCCGCCTGCCTCCATGCGTGGCCAACTGCCCCCCACCGATTGACGATGAGGGTGAGCCCTTTCGTGCCGTCGCTCCGAAATGGAGCACGTACCGCCCTTCAAGAGTACGTTCGGCGCAACTACTTTAGCCAATTTCTTGGCGTCAAAAAATAAACATTACGTTTATTTTCGGGGTGCGCCATCAGACCGTTCGTACAAAAATTGACGATTTCTGAAAAATTTTTTTACATGATGGCAATCCACTACCCCGCCTCGTTTTCACCCTTTACAGCCGGGGACAAGACCGCGGCGTGCCATCAAAGTGAAAGTATCCATTGCTGAATAAATATTTAGAAATCTTTCATCTGAGCTGAATCGGGTCAGGAACTTCTTCTACGACCAATCGCTCATAGCACCCGTAACGAGTTTCAAGCGTGCAACGTGAGAGATGACTTACAGATGACAACCGGCGGGCATCCACTGCCCGTAACGGAAACTAAGGCAGGCGTAACGGGAAACCCCGAATGGCCTGCCTGCGAAGCAGAGAGGCGTTCCTACTAATCGTCCTAGTGGTTGATTTCAAAAGGTTTTTTTCCAATTGAAAGAACAAGCACAGCAGCGCGCAAAGTTCGAGCTGCAATAACGACGGCTGCATTTCAGGGCACGCCTTTCAATAACGGCCTTTGACTGCCAACTTTGAGTGCATAACTTTTTGCGCTCCGGATTTATTCATGCCTGCGCTCGGTGAAGTGTGCATTCGCCATGGCACCGTGCGCCCGAAAACTGCTGGTTAATCTACCCGGTCGGCTCTTGCGAGCAAGGGCTGGCGAGATAAACACACGAGGTGAATGCGATGCGTATCAGCATCTTTGGTTTGGGTTATGTAGGTGCAGTCTGTGCAGGTTGCCTGTCGGCACGTGGCCACGAAGTGATTGGTGTGGACGTCTCGCGCACCAAGATCGACCTGATCAACCAGGGCAAGTCGCCCATCGTCGAACCGGGCCTGGAAGAACTGCTGCAACAGGGCCTGGCCAACGGCCGCCTGCGTGGCACCACCGACTTCGCCGAAGCCATCCGCGCCAGTGACGTGTCGATGATCTGCGTCGGTACCCCAAGCAAGAAAAACGGCGACCTGGGCCTTGAGTACATCGAGTCGGTGTGTCGCGAAATCGGCTACGTGCTGCGCGACACCACCCGCCGCCACACCATCGTGGTGCGCAGCACCGTGCTGCCGGGCACCGTCAAGAACGTGGTCATCCCAATCCTTGAAGACTGCTCGGGCAAAAAAGCCGGCGTCGACTTCGGCGTTGCGGTCAACCCTGAGTTCCTGCGTGAAAGCACCGCGATCAAGGACTACGACCAGCCACCGATGACCGTCATCGGCGAACTGGACAGCGCCAGCGGCGACGTGCTCCAGGCCCTGTACGAAGAACTCGACGCCCCGGTGATCCGCAAGCCCATCGAAGTCGCCGAGATGATCAAGTACACCTGCAACGTGTGGCACGCCACCAAGGTGACCTTCGCCAACGAAATCGGCAACATCGCCAAGGCCGTCGGCGTCGATGGCCGCGAAGTAATGGATGTGGTCTGCCAGGACAAAGTGCTCAACCTGTCGCAGTACTACATGCGCCCAGGCTTCGCCTTCGGCGGCTCGTGCCTGCCCAAGGACGTACGCGCCCTGACCTACCGCGCAGCCAGCCTGGACGTCAAGGCGCCGCTGCTCGACTCGCTGATGCGCAGTAACGAGTCCCAGGTCCAGAACGCCTTCGACATCATCGAAAGCCACGAAAAACGCAAGGTCGCCCTGCTGGGCCTGTCGTTCAAGGCCGGCACCGACGACCTGCGCGAAAGCCCGCTGGTGGAGCTTGCCGAGCGCCTGATCGGCAAAGGCTACGAGCTGAACATCTATGACCAGAACGTCGAGTACGCCCGCGTTCACGGCGCCAACAAAGAGTACATCGAGTCGAAGATCCCGCACGTCTCGTCGCTGCTCAATTCCAACTTCGAACAGGTGGTAGGCGAGGCCGACATCATCGTCCTGGGCAACCGTGACGAGCAGTTCCGCGCCCTCGCCCAACAGGCGCCGGCCGGCAAGCAGGTGATCGACTTGGTTGGCTTCATGACCAAGCCAACCTGCGCCACCAGCGGCACCGAAGGCATCTGCTGGTAACCCCGGTCGGGCGGCGCGTCGTTCGGCGCGCTGCCCTCCCCACCAAGAATTCTTCACGGATGCCGAACATGCAAAGGTTCCAGACAGTGCTGCTGCATTGCGCCGGATGGCTGGCCTACATGAGCCTGCTCATGCTGATCGCCCTGGCCCTGCCCAGCGACATCTTCGACTCGCAGTCGAAGCACTTCATCTTCCTGGTCGGCGCTGTCGGCATCTGGCGCTATTCCATGGGCGCCACCCATTTCATCCGCGGCATGATCTTTCTGTACATCGTCTACCCCTACCTGCGCCGCAAAGTGCAGAAGCTGGGCAAGGCCGCGGACCCCTCGCATGTCTTCCTGATGGTCACCAGCTTTCGCATCGACGCGCTGACCACCGCGCAGGTGTACAGCTCGGTCATTCGCGAAGCCATCGACTGCGGCTACCCGACCACCGTGGTCTGCTCGCTGGTCGAGATGAGCGACGAACTGCTGATCAAGAGCCTGTGGGCCAAGTACAACCCACCGGACCACGTCACCCTGGACTTCGTGCGCATCGCCGGTACCGGCAAGCGCGACGGCCTGGCGTATGGCTTCCGCGCCATCTCGCGGATGATGCCCGATGAAAACGCCGTGGCTGCGGTGATCGATGGCGACACCGTGCTGGCCCCGGGCGTGGTGCGCAAGACCGTGCCGTGGTTCAAGCTCTACCCCAACGTCGGTGGCCTGACCACCAACGAATTCTGCGAAGTGCGTGGCGGCTACATCATGAGCGAGTGGCACAAGCTGCGCTTCGCCCAGCGCCACATCAACATGTGCTCGATGGCCCTGAGCAAACGCGTGCTGACCATGACCGGGCGCATGTCGATGTTCCGCGCAACCGTGGTCACCGACCCCGAGTTCATCGCTGATGTCGAAAGCGACTCGCTGATGCACTGGCGCCTGGGCCGCTTCAAGTTCCTCACCGGCGACGACAAATCGAGCTGGTTCAGCCTGATGCGCCTTGGCTACGACACCTTCTACGTGCCGGACGCCGCCATCAACACGGTCGAGCACCCGCCCGAGAAGAGCTTCATCAAGGCCAGCCGCAAACTGATGTACCGCTGGTACGGCAACAACCTGCGGCAGAACTCCCGCGCACTGGGCCTGGGCCTCAAGCGCCTGGGGCTGTTCACCAGCATCGTCTTGTTCGACCAGCGCGTGTCGATGTGGACCAGCCTGCTGGGCCTGACCGTGGCGCTGATCGCAAGCTTCAAGTTCGGCATGGGCTTTTTGCTGGTGTACCTGCTGTGGATCGGCATCACCCGCCTGATCCTCACCATCATGCTGCTGTGCTCTGGCCACAGCATCGGGCCGGCCTACCCGCTGATTCTCTATTACAACCAGATCGTCGGCGCCCTGATGAAGATCTACGTGTTCTTCCGCCTCGACAAGCAGTCCTGGACCCGCCAGCCCACTGCCCTGAAACGTGACCTCGAAAGCTTTCAACAATGGTTCAACACCTGGTCCTCGCGGACTATGACCTTCTCGGCCGCGAGCATCTTCGTCGCCGTGCTGTTCATGGTCGTGTGAGCCAAACCCGGATCGGATAACAGGAACGAAATCGCCATGAATACCGCCGTGAACGTCAATGTCGTGCATGAGTCCGAAGCGCAGCGCCAGCACGCCCGGGTTCGTATCCCCGCCAAACTGCGCTACCGGGACAGCAACAACGAGCCGCACGAGGTCAAGGTCGACGATCTGTCCGCAGGCGGCCTGTCCTTCCACGCGCCCAAGCCGCTGCCGGCCAACGAGGTGATCCGCGGCCGCCTGCAGTTCGTGGTCGACAACCTTGGCCTGTCGATGGATGTGGATATTCTGGTGCGCACCAGCAACACGCAAACCGGCCGTGTCGGCGCCGAGTTCCAGAACCTCGAGCCGCGCGACATCGCCACCCTGCGCCACATCATCACCACCCACCTGTCCGGTGAGCTGATCAGTGTTGGTGACGTGCTCAGCACCCTGCAGCGCGACAACTTCACCAAGGCGCGCAAGCAGCGCGACAGTGGCTCGGGCCTGAGCGCCTTCGGCCGCCTGCGCGCTGTCACCGTCACCGCCGGGGTATTCGCGGTCGGCCTGCTGGCATTCGGTTTCGTGGCCAAGTCGCTGTACGGCCTGTACTTCGTCAGCCACGCCGAAGCCGGTGTGGTAGCAGTACCAACCACCAACGTCACCATGCCGCGTGACGGCAGCGTGCAGAGCCTGGTCGAAAACGGCGCAAGCGTCGCCAAAGGCGCGCCGCTGGCCACCTTCAACACCAGCATGCTGGACATGCTCAAAGGCCACCTGGACGACGCGCAACTGGAGCCGGCCAAGGTTGAGGAACTGTTCGGCAAGCAGCTGTCCGGCACCCTCACCAGCCCGTGCGACTGCGTGGTTTCGCGCCAGTACGTCGATGATGGCCAGTACGCAAGCAAAGGCCAGCCAGTGTTCGCCCTGGTGCCACGCACCACCATCCCGACCGTGCAGGCACGCTTCAGCTACCGCCAGTTCGATGAAGTCAAACCGGGCACCCGCGTCAACTTCCAGGTGGCGGGCGAAGACAGCGTGCGCACCGGCCACATCGTCGGCAGCGAAAGCCTGGACACCGACAACCTGGCGTCGGACATCCGCGTGCAGATCAAGCCTGACGAGAGCCTGCCATCGGAACTGGCCGGCCGCCCGGTCTCGGTCAACAGCGACCGTGGCCCGTCGCTGGATTGGCTGATCGACAAGGCCGTGGCCCGCGGGCTGTAAGAGGACCGATTGATGATCGCCAATAACAGCAATCGCGGGCCAAGCCCGCTGCCACGGGCGGTTTCGCTGCTGGCCCTGGCCATCACCCTGGCCGGCTGTGCCGGCCTGCCAGACCAGCGCCTGGCCAATGAGGCGCTCAAGCGTGGCGACACCGCCACTGCCGAGCGCAACTACAAGGCCCTGGCCGACCTGGGTTACAGCGATGCGCAAGTGGGCCTGGCCGACATCAAAGTGGCTACCCGCGACCCCGCCAAGCTGAAGGAAGCCGAGGCCACCTACCGCGCCGCCGCTGCCACCTCGCCGCGCGCCCAGGCCCGCCTTGGCCGCCTGCTGGTGGCCAAGCCCGACAGCACCCAGGCCGAGCGCGAAGAAGCCGAAACGCTGCTCAAGCTGGCCGCGCAACGGGGTGAAAGCAACACGCTGATCCCACTGGCGATGCTCTACCTGCAATACCCGCAGAGCTTCCCCAACATCAACGCGCAGCAGCAGATCGACCAATGGCGCGCCGCCGGCAACCCCGAAGCGGGCCTGGCCCAGGTGCTGCTGTACCGCACCCAGGGCACCTACGACCAACACCTGGGCGAAGTCGAAAGCATCTGCAAGGCAGCGCTGGCCAGCACCGACATCTGCTACGTCGAGCTTGCCACCGTCTACCAGAAGCGCGCCCAGCCCGACCAGCAGGCAGCGCTGATCAGCCAGCTGAAGTCGGCCTATGCCCGTGGCACCGTGCCAGGCAGCCGGGTCGACAGCGTCGCCCGCGTACTGGCCGACCGCAGCCTTGGCCAGACCGACGAAAAAACCGCTAAAGAGCTGCTGGAAAAAGTCGCCCCGGCCAACCCGGCCTCGTGGGTGAGCCTTGCGCAGTTGCTGTATGACTTCCCGGAGCTGGGCGACACCGACCAGCTGATGGCCTACATCGACAAGGGCCGCGAGGCCGAACAGCCACGCGCCGAACTGCTGCTGGGCCGCCTGTACTACGAAGGCCGCACCCTGCCCGCGGACGCGCCCAAGGCCGAACAGCACCTGCAAGCCGCCGCCCAGGCCGGCGAAGTCAGCGCCGACTACTACCTGGGCCAGCTGTACCGCCGTGGCTACCTGGGCAAGGTCGAGCCGCAAAAAGCCGTCGACCACCTGCTGGCTGCCGCCCGTGGCGGCCAGAACAGCGCCGACTACGCCCTCGCCCAGCTGTTCAGCGAAGGCCACGGCATTCGCCCGGCGCCTACCAACGCCTGGGTATTCGCGCAGCTGTCCCAGGCCAACCCGACGCCGCAGTCCACCGAACTTGCCCAGCAGCTCGACCAGCAGCTCACGCCTGACCAGCTCGGCCAGGCCCGGCAGTTGCTGGCACAGGAACAAAAGGCCCGCGCCAGCCTGTTCCAGGGCGCCAACAGCACCCTGGCCCTCGAGGCCCTGCAAGACGACGAAAAAGACGTAGACGCCGAGGACTCGCTATGACGCTCAATCCCTTCGTGAAAGCCGGCATTGGCCTGAGCTTCGCGCTGCTGTGGTCGATGCCGACCCTGGCTGCTGAAACTGCGCAGAAAAACTTCGGCCTGGACGTGAAGATTACCGGCCAATCCGAAGACGACCGCGACCTGGGCACCCGCCCTGGCGGCGACGTCAACGGCCTGGGCCTTGACCTGCGCCCGTGGGTGTACGGCGAGCGCGGCAACTGGAGCGCCTTCGCCATGGGCCAGGCAGTGACCGCCACCGACACCATCGAAACCGACACCCTGCGCCAGAACGACGATGGCACCACCACCGACACCGCCGCCAACGGCCGCGAGCAGGACAAAAGCTACCTGGCCATGCGCGAGTTCTGGGTCGGCTACAGCGGCCTGACCGCCTACCCCGGCGAGCAACTGCGCCTGGGCCGCCAACGCCTGCGCAGCGACGACGGCATGTGGCGCGACACCAACATCGAAGCGCTGAACTGGACCTTCGACACCACCCTGCTCAAGGCCGACCTGGGCGTGGCCCAGCGCTTCAGCGAGTACCGCACCGACCTGACCGAGCTGGCCCCGCAAGACAAGGACCGCACCCACGTCTACGGCAACGTCGCGGCGCAGTGGACCCCTGGCCACTGGGTCGGCGTACGCGCCCACCATACCCATGACAGCGGCAGCCTGAAGAACCCCGGCGAAAGCGTCGATGCGCTGGACAAGACGCGCACCGGCGACCTCACCTGGCTGGGCCTTGAGGCCAACAGCGACGCCTATAACTGGCGCAACGACCACACCGTCAACTACTGGGGCAGCGTGACCTGGCTGACCGGCGACCGTGACCGCCTGCGCAGCGACACCGTGGGCAACCAGCAGATCGCCCGCGACACGCAAAGCGGCGACGTCAACGCCTGGGCCACCGACCTCGGGGTGCGCCTGCGCCTGGACCCGCAGTGGCAAGTCGGCGCGGCCTACGCCCGGGGCAGCGGCGGTGGCGGCGATGACGGTTCGAACAACTTCGAGCAGACCGGCCTTGAGAGCAACCGCTCCAACTACACCGGCACCCGCTCGCGCGTGCACCGCTTCGGCGAGGCATTCCGCGGTGAGCTGGGCAACCTGCAGGCCGCCACGCTGTTTGCCAGCTGGCAACTGCGCGACGACTACGACGCAAGCTTCATCTATCACAAGTTCTGGCGCGTGGATGACAAGCAGAACATCGGCTCCAGCGGCATCAATGCCGTGGTCGATGACGGCGGCGTGAACCGCCCGCTGATCAACGGCGAGAAAGACCTCGGCCAGGAAATGGACGTAGTGGTCACCAAGTACTTCAAGCAAGGCCTGCTGCCGGCCTCGCTGAGCCAGTCGATCGACGAGCCGTCGGCGCTGGTACGCCTGCGCGCCGGTGTGTTCAAGCCAGGCGATGCCTATGGCAAAGAAGCCGACTCGTACATGCACCGCGCCTTCGTCGACGTGATCTGGCGCTTCTAAGGCCGGGAGAGGACCGATATGAACCTGCACCCGAACCTTCGCCACAGCCTTCTGGCCAGCGCCCTGCTGCTGGCCAGCAGCGTGGTCGCCGCAGCCGAGCCTGCGGTGATCGCCAAAGAGCTGCAACAGGCCAAGACCTACACCGTGGCCAGCGCCCCCATCGAGCCGCTGCACCTGGACCCGCCCAAGCTGCCCGACCTCAGCGGCTACACCGCCCAGGCCGTGGAACAGAAAATCGACCGCCGCCACAAGGGCAAGGTCAGCGTGCGCCGCATGCTGCAGGAAGATTCGCTCAAGGAGTTCATTGGCGGTGACAATAAGGGCGCCGAGTGGGTCCGCCGCCAACACGGCATTCCGCAGGCGATCTTCATCGACGACGGCCATGTCGACCTGGTCGAACTGAGCAAGAAAGTGCCCGCCCAGTACCTGCGTGAAACCGCACCGGGCGTCTACCTGGCGCGCCTGCCGATCGTGGTCGGCGCAAAAGGCGTGCTGGAAGTGGACGGCAAGGTCAAGGAACTGCGCCTGTCCGAAGAAGGCGGCGCGTTCATCGTCAACGACGGCAAGCTGTTCGTGCGCGACACCAAAGTCACCGGCTGGCGCGAGCAGGCCAACGGCCCGGCCACCTTCCGCAAGCCTGACCAGTTCCGCCCGTTCCTGCTCAGCTGGGGCGGCACCGAGACCTACATCGTCAACAGCAAGATGGCCAGCTTCGGCTATTCCAAGTCCAAGTCGTACGGTGTGAGCATTTCGCAGTACACCCCGAACATGGCCAAGCAGATGGGCCGCCCGGAACCCACCGGCTGGATCATCGGCTCTGAGTTCAGCGACATGTGGTACGGCTTCTACTGCTACGAAACCAGCGACTTCGTGGTCAAGGACAACACCTACCGCGACAACATCGTCTACGGCATCGACCCGCACGACCGCTCGCACCGCCTGATCATCGCCGGCAACACCGTGCACGGCACCAAAAAGAAGCACGGCATCATCATTTCGCGCGAGGTCAACGACAGCTGGATCATCAACAACAAGAGCTATGACAACAAGCTCTCGGGCGTGGTGATCGACCGCAACAGCGTCAACAACCTGATTGCCTACAACGAGATCTACCGCAACCACACCGACGGCATCACCTTGTACGAAAGCGGCGACAACCTGATCTGGGGCAACAAGCTGATCAACAACCGCCGCCACGGCATCCGCGTGCGCAACAGCGTGAACATTCGCCTGTACGAAAACATCGCCATGGCCAATGGCTTGGTGGGTGTCTACGGGCACATCAAGGATTTGTCCGACACTGACCGCGACATCGCCCTGGACCCGTTCGACGCCAAGGTGTCGCTGATCGTGGTGGGCGGCGAGCTTGCGGCCAACGGTTCCGGCCCGTTGTCGATCGACTCGCCGCTGTCGGTGGAGCTGTACAAGGTGTCGATGCTGATGCCGCGCAAGTCCAGCGGCATCACCCTCAACGGCGTGCTTGGCGACCGCCAGGACGAAATCCTCGACCTGCTGGTGCGCCAGCAAAAGGCTGTGCTGATCGACCCGGTCGAACGCCAGACCGAAATGATCGACTAAGGAAGCCCAGACCATGACCCCACATCTGATGAAATTGCTGGGCCTGTCCGCCGCACTGCTGGCCATCAGCCAGGGCGTGCGCGCCGAAGACGTCCAGGCCCCGACCTTCAGCGCCGAGCCGTGCTGCCAACTGTGCCCAGAGGCCCATGACGCCAGCCGCTACACCACCCGCTACCAGCAGAACTTCACCACGCTGGTGCAGGCCCAGGGCGACTGGCTGTTCCGTACCCGCGAAGACCTGCGCACCGAGTTCGACACCACGCCAATGGGCTACAAGCGCCTGCAGCAGGTACACGATGCGTTCAAGAAACGCGGCGTGGAACTGGTGGTGGTGTACCAGCCGACCCGAGGCCTGGTGAACCGCAACATGCTCAACCCGCAGGAGAAAGCGGCCTTCAACTACCAGAAGGCGCTGCACAACTACCAAGCCATGCTCGCCCGCTTCAGCAAGATGGGCTACAACGTGCCGGACCTGTCGCCGCTGACCAACGAGCAGCTGGCCGCCGCCGACCAGGGCAAGGATTTCTACTTCCGTGGCGACCAACACTGGACGCCGTACGGCGCCGAGCGCGCCGCCAAGATCGTGGCCGACACCGTGCATAAGATGCCGGCCTTCGAAGGCATCCCGCGCAAGGAATTCGAGACCAAGAAATCCGGGCGCATGGGCAAGACCGGCACCCTGCACAACGTCGCCGGCCAGCTGTGCAACACCAGCTATGCGGTGCAGTACATGGACCAGTTCGCCACCGAGCCCAAGGGCGCAGCGGGTGACGACGACCTGTTCGGCGACAGCGGCAACGCGCAGATCACCCTGGTGGGCACCAGCCACAGCGGCAAGAACTACAACTTCTCGGGCTTTCTTGAGCAGTACATCGGCGCCGACGTACTCAACGTCGCCTTCCCAGGTGGCGGCCTCGAAGGCTCGATGATCCAGTACCTGGGCAGCGAAGAATTCCGCAGCAACCCGCCGAAGATCCTGATCTGGGAGTTCTCGCCCCTGTACCGCCTGGACCAGGAAACCATCTGGCGGCAGATCCTTGGCCTGCTGGACGACGGTTGCGACGACCGCCCGGCACAGATGAGCGCCAGCGCCACCCTCAAGCCTGGCACCAACGCGCTGCTGGTCAACGGCAAGAACGGCGTGATCAAGGACCTGACCAACCGCAACCACCAGATCGACATCAAGTTCGAAGACACCTCGGTGAAAGTGCTGCAGGCCACCTTGTGGTACCTGAACGGCCGTCACGAGGACATCAAGATCGAGAAGCCCGAAACCTCCGATACCGACGGCCGCTTTGTGTTCCAGATGCGTGAAGACGAAGACTGGGCCGGCCAGAACCTGCTGGCGCTGGAGGTGCAAGGGCCGGAAAGCGGGACCCAGAAAGTCGAAGCCAAATTGTGCAAACGCAACAACTTTGCCAGCGCCGCGCAACGTACCGCGCACGCCGGCCAGTGAGGCGAAAATGACATCATTCAGCCGCAAGACCGCCCCCACCCTGCTCGCCCTGGCCCTGTTCGGCTCGGCCGCGCAGGCAGCGCTAGTGCCACCACAGGGCTACTACGCGGGGATCGACAAGCCCAAGACCGGCGAAGGCAACTTCACCTGTGAAGCACCGCCCAAGCCCTACACCGGCCCGCTGCAGTTTCGCAGCAAGTACGAAGGCTCCGACAAGGCCCGCGCCACCCTCAACGTGGCGTCGGAAAAAGCCTTCCATGACTCCACCGCCGACATCACCACGCTTGAGCGTGGCATCAGCAAGATGGTCGGCCAGTACATGCGCGACGGCCGCCCCGCGCAGCTCGACTGCGTGCTGACCTGGCTCGATACCTGGGCCCGCGCCGACGCGCTGGAGTCCACCGATTTCAACCACACCGGCAAGTCCATGCGCAAATGGGCGCTGGGCAGCATGAGTGGTTCGTGGCTGCGCCTGAAGTTCTCCAACGCCCGGCCACTGGCCGCGCACCAGGCCCAAGCGCAGGAAATCGAACGCTGGCTGGCGCAACTGGCCGAGCAGACCGTG
The DNA here is from genome assembly GCF_014268825.1 of Pseudomonas sp. SWRI51. Lineage (NCBI taxonomy): Bacteria > Pseudomonadati > Pseudomonadota > Gammaproteobacteria > Pseudomonadales > Pseudomonadaceae > Pseudomonas > Pseudomonas sp. SWRI51. Next base: position 20,023 of record NZ_JABWRG010000075.1, read on the forward strand.
CGCGACTGGAGCGACTTGCCGCTCGAGAAAATCAACAACCACAGCTACTGGGCAGCCTGGTCGGTGATGGCCACCGCCGTCGCCACCGACCGCCGCGACCTGTTCGACTGGGCCGTGAAGGAATACAAGGTTGGCGCCAACCAGATCGACGACCAGGGCTTCCTGCCCAACGAACTCAAGCGCCGCCAGCGCGCCCTGGCCTATCACAACTACGCCCTGCCGCCGCTTTCGATGATCGCAAGCTTTGCCCAGGCCAACGGCGTGGACCTGCGCGCCGAGAACAACTTTGCCCTGCAGCGCCTGGGTGAAGGGGTATTGGCTGGCGCTCGCGACCCGATCCACTTCGTCAAGCGCACCGGCCAGAAGCAGGACATGAAAGACCTGAAGGTGGAAAGCAAGTACGCCTGGCTCGAGCCGTGGTGCGCGCTGTACCACTGCGTCGGCGACAGCCTTGAGCGCAAGCATGAAATGCAGCCGTTCAACAGCTTCCGCCTGGGCGGTGATGTAACGCGGGTCTACGACCCGAACGCAGAACACAAGAAATAGCAAACCCTTGCAGGAGCGGGCTTGCCACGCGATGAGGCCCTGAAGGCCAGTGGCGCCCGGCATTGCCGACGCCGTCGCGGGGCAAGCCCGCTCCTACAAGGTATTAGGTTGCTCCCCGGTCCAGGCTGGGGGGTTTGGGGGGCGCTTTGCCCCAGGTGCTGTGCATAACTAGGAGAACCGGGATGGTCTTCTCGTCCAACGTGTTCCTGTTCCTGTTCCTGCCGGTTTTCCTCGGCTTGTACTACATAAGCGGAAACCGCTACCGCAACCTGCTGCTGCTGGTTGCCAGCTACATTTTCTACGCCTGGTGGCGCGTGGACTTCCTTGCCCTGTTCGCAGGCGTCACCCTGTGGAACTACTGGATCGGCCTGAAGGTGGGCGCCGCCGGCGTACGCACCAAGCCCGCGCAGCGCTGGCTGTTGCTGGGCGTTGGCGTCGACCTGTGCATCCTGGGCTACTTCAAGTACGCCAATTTTGGCGTCGACAGCCTCAACGCGATCATGACTTCGTTCGGCCTTGAGCCGTTCATCCTGACCCACGTGCTGCTGCCGATCGGTATCTCGTTCTATATCTTCGAGTCGATCAGCTACATCATCGACGTCTACCGCGGTGATACCCCGGCCACGCGCAACCTGATCGACTTCGCAGCATTCGTGGCAATCTTCCCGCACCTGATCGCCGGCCCCGTGCTGCGCTTCAAGGACCTGGTCGACCAGTTCAACAACCGCACCCACACCCTGGACAAGTTCTCCGAAGGCTGCACCCGCTTCATGCAGGGTTTCATCAAGAAAGTGTTCATCGCCGACACCCTGGCGGTGGTTGCCGACCACTGCTTCGCCCTGGAAAACCCAACCACCGGCGACGCCTGGCTCGGTGCGCTGGCCTACACCGCGCAGCTGTACTTCGACTTCTCCGGCTACAGCGACATGGCCATCGGCCTGGGCCTGATGATGGGCTTCCGCTTCATGGAAAACTTCAAGCAGCCCTACATCAGCCAGTCGATCACCGAGTTCTGGCGCCGCTGGCACATCAGCCTGTCGACCTGGCTGCGCGACTACCTGTACATCACCCTGGGCGGCAACCGCAAAGGCACCTTCAACACCTACCGCAACCTGTTCCTGACCATGCTGCTGGGCGGGCTGTGGCACGGCGCCAACTTCACCTACATCATCTGGGGCGCCTGGCACGGCATGTGGCTGGCAATCGAGCGAGCGCTGGGCCTGGACACCAACCCGCAGCGTTTCAACCCGGTGAAGTGGGCCTTTACCTTCCTGCTGGTGGTGGTCGGCTGGGTGATCTTCCGCGCCGAAAACCTGCATGTGGCCGCTCGCATGTACGGCGCCATGTTCAGCTTCGGCGAGTGGCAGCTGTCCGAGCTCAACCGCGCCCAGCTCACCGGGCTGCAAGTGGCCACCTTGGTGGTTGCCTACCTGACCCTGGCGTTCTTCGGCCTGCGCGACTTCTACCGCAACGCAGCCCCGGCCCAGGCGCCGCGTACCCCGGTGCAGGTCAATGCCGACGGTTCGGTCGGCATGGACTGGACCCGGGTCATGACCCGCGCCCTGGTGCTGCTGCTGTTCGTCGCCTCGGTGCTCAAGCTCTCGGCGCAGAGCTACTCACCGTTCCTCTACTTCCAGTTCTGAGGCCCCGATCATGAACCGGACACTTCGTATCACTTATTCGCTGTCGTTCATGGGCCTGCTGGTTGGCCTGGGCGCATGGTCGCTTGGCGGGCTGGAAAGCTTCAACCGCACCGAGCAGATGACCGTGCTCAACGGCAAGCTGGCCAAGGCCGCCGAAACCCACTACGACGAGCAGTTCCCGATCAAGCGCCTGGGCACCAACCTTTGGGCCGCGCTGGACTACAAGCTGTTCAATGAAGGCCGCCCTGGCGTGGTGCTGGGCCGCGAGCAGTGGCTGTTCACCGACGAGGAGTTCAACCCCGCTGCCGACGCCGAGCAACAGATGCAGGACAACCTGGCATTGGTGCGCGGTGTGCGCGACACCTTGCAGCGCCAAGGCGTGCAACTGGTGCTGGCGATCGTGCCGGCCAAGGCGCGGCTGTATGCCGAGTACATCGGCAAGGAAACCCCGGCCAGCCTGCACGACGACCTGTTCAACCGCTTCCACGCCCAGGCCCGCCAGGCCAACGTGCTGGCCCCAGACCTGCTGGCGCCGCTGGAACAGGCCAAGGCCCGTGGCCAGGTGTTCCTGCGTACCGACACGCACTGGACGCCGCTGGGCGCCGAGGTGGTGGCCCAGGCCGTCGCCGAGACGGTCAAGCGCCAGCAACTGCTCGACGCGGAGCCGCAGACCTTCATCACCGAAGCCGGCGCCAGCGCGCCGTACAAAGGCGACCTGACCAACTTCCTGCCCCTGGACCCGCTGTTCAGCAACCTGCTGCCAAGCCCGGACAACCTGCAACAGCGCAGCACTCGGCCCGCCGATGCTGAAGGCCAGGGCGGCGGCGATGCCCTGTTTGCCGACACGCAGATCCCGGTGGCGCTGGTGGGCACCAGCTACAGCGCCAACCCGCACTGGAACTTCCTCGGCGCGCTGCAGCAAGCGCTGCACAGCGACGTCGCCAACTACGCCGAAGACGGCCACGGCCCGCTGCTGCCAATGCTCAAGTACCTGCAAAGCGATGCCTTCAAGAACGCCCCGCCACAGGTTGTGGTGTGGGAATTCCCCGAACGCTATCTGCCGATGAAAAACGACCTCAGCAGCTTCGATCCGCAGTGGATCGCGCAGCTGAAAAACTCCCGCAAATCCGAAGAAAACCTGGCCTTGTCGTCCAACCGGACGAACCACTGATAGAGAGGAACACGCACATGACTACTAAAACCACCATTGCCAAAGCCCTCACCCTCGCAGCCGGCCTTTCCCTGGCTTCGATGCAGGCCTTCGCCGGCGCCGATGCTGCCCTGTACGGCCCAAGCGCACCGAAAGGCTCGACCTTCGTGCGCCTGTACAACGCCACCAGCGCCCCGACCGCAGCCTCGGTCGGCAACACCCAGATCAAACAGGTCGGCGCCCAGTCCAGCAGCGACTTCAGCTTCCTGCCAGGCGGCGACTACACCGCCCAGGTGGGCGGCAAGAGCGTCCCGGTGAAACTGGCTTCGGACAAGTACTACACCCTGGTCAACAACGCCGGCGGCACCCCGCAGTTGATCGAAGAGCCGCCGTTCAAGAACAAGCAGAAAGCCCTGGTACGCGTGCAGAACCTGAGCGACCAGCAACTGACCCTGAAGACTGCCGACGGCAAGACCGAAGTGGTCAAGCCAGTAGCGGCCAAGGGCCGTGGCGAACGTGAAATCAATCCGGTCAAGGTCAACCTTGCCCTGTATGCAGGCGACAAGAAAGTCGGCGACGTCAAACCCGTCGCCCTGGAGCGCGGCGAAGCAGCCGTGCTGTACGTCACCGGTTCCGGCAACAGCCTGTCGCCGGTGTGGGTAACTCGCCCCGTGGCTAGCAACTGATCCCTCTGCCTCATAACGACTATTGGAGAAACATGATGATCCCGGTAATTCTTTCTGGTGGTAGCGGTTCGCGTCTGTGGCCTTTGTCGCGCAAACAGTTCCCCAAGCAGTTCCTGGCCCTGACCGGCGAGCACACGCTGTTCCAGCAAACCATCGAGCGCCTGGTGTTCGAAGGCATGGACAGCCCGATCGTGGTCTGCAACAAGGACCACAAGTTCATCGTCCAGGAACAACTGGCCGCGTTGAACCTGGACACCCAGGCGATCCTGATGGAGCCGTTCGGGCGCAACACCGCACCCGCCGTGGCGATGACCGCCATGAAGCTGGTCAACGAAGGCCGTGACGAGCTGATGCTGGTGCTGCCGGCCGACCACGTGATCGAGGACCAGAAGGCCCTGCAACGCGCCCTGGCCCTGGCCACCGTGGCCGCCGAGCGCGGCGAGATGGTGCTGTTCGGTGTGCCGGCGACCAAGCCTGAGACCGGCTACGGCTACATCCGCTCCAGCCAGGACGCCCTGCTGCCTGAAGGCGTGGCGCGGGTTGCGCAGTTCGTCGAGAAACCCGACGAGAAGCGCGCCAACGAGTTCGTCCGCGCTGGCGGCTACTTCTGGAACAGCGGCATGTTCCTGTTCCGCGCCAGCCGCTTCCTCGAAGAGCTGAAAAAGCACGACCCGGACATCTACGACACCTGCCTGCTGGCCCTTGAGCGCAGCGATGAAGAGGCCGATGTGCTGAGCATCGACGAAGCCACCTTCGCCTGCTGCCCGGACAATTCCATCGACTACGCAGTCATGGAAAAGACCCAGCGCGCCTGCGTGGTGCCGCTGTCGGCGGGCTGGAGCGACGTGGGCTGTTGGTCGTCGCTGTGGGAAGTGCAGGAAAAAGACGACAACGGCAACGTCACCAAGGGTGATGTGGTGGTGCAGGACAGCCACAACTGCATGATCCACGGCAACGGCAAGCTGGTGTCGGTGATCGGCCTTGAGAACATCGTGGTGGTCGAAACCAAGGACGCCATGATGATCGCCCACAAAGACAAGGTTCAGGGCGTCAAGCAGATGGTCAACACCCTTGACCAACAGGGCCGCAGCGAAACCCAGAACCACCTTGAGGTGTACCGCCCGTGGGGCTCGTACGACTCGGTGGACATGGGCGGGCGTTTCCAGGTCAAGCACATCACGGTAAAACCCGGTGCTGCGCTGTCGCTGCAGATGCACCACCACCGCGCCGAGCACTGGATCGTGGTATCCGGCACCGCCGAGGTAACCTGCGACGAGAACGTGTTCCTGCTGACCGAAAACCAGTCCACCTACATTCCGATTGCTTCGGTGCACCGCCTGCGCAACCCAGGCAAGATCCCGCTGGAGATCATCGAAGTGCAGTCCGGCAGCTACCTGGGCGAGGATGACATCGAGCGCTTCGAGGATGTCTATGGGCGTACGTCCACGCCGGTCGAGCGCGGCGTTTCGGTGAAAACCATCGCGCAATAAAGCAGCTGCAAGGTTCTAGCTGCAAGCTGCAAGAAAAAGCGGGGCAGTGGTGGGTCGAAGGTTTTCGATTCAACACTGCCCCGCTTTTTCTTGTGGCTTGCAGCTAAAACCTAGCGGCTCCAAGATGAAGAGCCCCCTTCACCGAGGCCTGAATCACCATGATCATCGGCGCATTGCTCATCCTCACCTGGCTGGTCCTGCTGCTGCGCTATCCGGGCAAGGCCCTGCCGATCTCGCTGGCGGCGGTGTGCGGCCTGGGGTTGGTGGCGCTGGGGGTGGCCTGGCAGGACAGCCGCGAGGCGGCGCAACTGGCGCGCCTGGATATTCGCCTGAGTTATGCGCCCGAGCAGTGCCCTGCCGACCGCGCGCTGCTGGTACGCATGAAAAACGGTAACAAGGTGCCACTGACCGAGTTGCGCTGGCGGGTCGCGGCCTATGCGCCGGGCGACACCGTGAACCTTGCCGAGAACACCTACAATGCCCCGCGCTACCGCGGGCCTGGCGAACTGCAGGCGGGCAGCGAGTGGCACGACTGCCTGCCGCTGCCGCCGCTACGCTCGGGGTATCGGGCGCAGACGCTGGAGTTTCGTGCCGAGCACCTGCAAGGTACATTTGCCAACTAATTCGGCCCTGTCGCGGGGCAAGCCCGCTCCCACGGATGTCCGGGCGTGGCCCCGGTAGGAGCGGCCTTGTGTCGCGATGGGCTGCGAAGCAGCCCCGGCGATT
>NZ_JABWRG010000076.1:0-26015 GCF_014268825.1 Pseudomonas sp. SWRI51
CAGATCCTGGGGCTGCTTCGCAGCCCTTTCGCGACACAAGGCCGCTCCTACACTGACCGCGTAGACGGCATCGATATTGGGATGGGCGAGCTCTGTGGGAGATCAACCAGCCCTTCCGGGCTGCGCTGTCGCGCAGAGAACTGGGCACCGTGGGAGCGGGCTTGCCCAGCGATGCGATGCTGGTAGTGCTATCGCTATCGCGGGGCAAGCCCGTTACCACCCTGCCCAGCGATTTTATCTGGGCGTGCCGTTTTGGCTCACTGCGCTACGGCGTTCTTCGCCAGAATGGCATTGGCCAGTTCCATGTCGCTAGCCTGCGCACCTGGGTTGTCGGCGCGCACCTGGCGCATGGCGGCTTCCAGGTAGGGGCCACGAATCGCGCCTTCGCTGGCGACGAAGCTGCCGGCGTCATCCTGGGCGGCGGCGATCAGCTTGTGGTCCTTGAAGGTCAGGTAGGTCGAGCCGGTGGTTGCGCCCGACGAGATGACGTTGCGCCAGAACGAGTCGGCCATGGCCGAACCGACGGGGAGCGACAACACAAGGGTAGCGGCAATGGCTGCTTTGAAACGCATGATGATTCACCTCGATTGATGAGGGCGGTTGAGATGCTCCTTGGAGCTATAAACCACCCACCAAGTTCCCGCACACACGGGGCTCATGTCACTTATCCACAGACCCTCAGCACCTCTTCCAGGCTTGTCAGGCCCTGGCCGATCCGATCCTGCCCGCAACCTCGCAAGTCGCGCATGCCCTCTGCCAAAGCCTGCTGGCGCAACGCCGCAAGGTCGGCGCCGGGGTTGATCCGTTCGCGCAGGCCATTGCTGACCTTGAGCAGTTCGAAAAGCCCGGTGCGCCCGTGAAACCCGGTGCCCCGGCATAAGCTGCATGCGCCATCCCCGTGCTGCGCTGTGCCCCGGCATGCGCTGCACAAGGTACGGATCAGGCGCTGGGCCATGACGCCGATCAAGGTCGCCTTGACCAGATAACTGGCCACGCCCAGCTCCAGCAGGCGGGTGACGGCGCTACAGGCGTCGTTGGTGTGTAGCGTCGACAGCACCAGGTGCCCGGTGAGCGCCGCTTGCACGGCTACCTGGGCAGTCTCTTGGTCGCGGATTTCGCCAATCATGATGATGTCCGGGTCCTGGCGCAGCAGCGCCCGCACGCCATCGGCAAAGGTCAGGTCCAGAGCAGGTTGCACTTGCAGTTGGTTGATTGCAGGTTCCAGCCGCTCGATAGGATCTTCGATGCTGCACAGGTTGACTTGGGGCGTGGCCAGCAGGCGCAGGCTGGCATATAGCGTGCTGGTTTTACCTGAGCCGGTCGGCCCGGTCACCAGCAGGATGCCCTGGCGCTGTTGCAGCAGGGTTTTCCAGCGCTCCAGCAGCGTGCCTTGCAGGCCGAGGCAGGGCAGGGTTTCGTGCTGCTGCTGAGGGTCGAACAGGCGCAGCACGAGCTTCTCGCCAAAGGGCGTGGGCAGGGTTGAAAGGCGCAGCTCGATTTCGGCGCCGCCTGCAAGACGGCTTTTCAGGCGGCCATCCTGGGGCCTGCGTTTTTCGGCCACGTTCATTCGGCCGAGGTGCTTCAAGCGGCTGACCATGGCCAGCGTGACGCCCGCCGGGAACGCGTAGACCGAGTGCAGCAGGCCATCGATGCGCAAGCGCAGATGACCCTGCTCCCGGCGCGGCTCCAGGTGAATATCGCTGGCGCGCTGCTCGATGGCGTACTGCAGCATCCAGTCGACCACATGCACGATGTGCGCGTCGTCCGCGCAGGACTGGGCCTGGCCGGTATCCAGCTCAAGCAGTTGCTCCAGTTCGCCAAGGCGGTTGGGCTGCTGCTGGTCGGCGCCACTCACTGATTGCGCCAGGCCGAAGAACGTGGATGCCAGCTGGCGTATCTGCAACGGGCTGGCCAGCACCCGCTGCACGCGCTTGCCCAGGCTGCCGGCAAGGTCTGCCTCCCATTCACGCTGGTAGGGCTGGGCGCTGGCCACGGTGACGCTGTTGGCATCCACCGCCAGCGCCAGGATGCCGTGGCGGCGGGCGAAGGCTGCTGACATCACCGTGCTGACCTTGGGCAGGTCAACCTGTAGCGGGTCGATGTGGCGAAACGGTTGGCCAACCTGCGCGGCCAGCCACTGGCACAGGGTATCCAGGCCCAGGGCCTGACCGGGGTTTTGCAGGTCAGGCAGGGCCAACGCGGCAATCAGCTCCAGCGGGTGCTGGGCAGGGTGCAGCTTGGCCTGTGCGAGGGCCTCGAGGACTGCGTTGGTGGTGATTCGTTGCTCGGCCAGTAGCACATCAAGCAGGCGGCGCAGGTCGAGGTCGAGGGTGTCGTTGGCGAACATGGCGGCATCCTTGCCAGGAGGGAAGACCTGCAAGGCTAGCCGCAGCTGTGCACCTGCGAGCGGGCAAAGGGTTTCGGAATCTTGCCGGGTTCAGCCTGCCGCCACTTCGGCGAGGCAGGGCGTGTTCTCCAGGCTGACCTCTGCGACGCAGACCAGATTGCGCAATTTTTGTGCAATGACTTCGGCGCGGTGCCAGCTCAGTCCGCCAATGCCGATGTGCATGTCGAGCATGTCTTCGTGCTGGCTGACCTGAACGCTATGCGGGGTCAGAAACTGCAATGCGAACAGGTTCAGCACGCGGCACAGGGTGTCCGGTTCGGCCTCTGCCCGCAGGCGGTACTGCACGGTGCTGTGCGCGGTGCTGGCAGCCCAGGCGTCAAGGCGGGGTGAGGCGAGGGGGCGTTCGAGTGCGTTCATGCTGAGTCTCCGCGAAAGTGCGGAAATTGTTGCATGCCGATTCGGGTATTGTTTCGCTATGATTCAGCTAAACGACTGGGTTGGCGACCTATTCAATTCTTGAATGGCGGATTGGGTGAATTAATCATGCATGGCGAGCTGGACGCTTATGACCGACGGATTCTGGACCTGCTGCAAGAGGACGCTTCGCTGTCCAGTGCGCAGATTGCCGAGCGTGTGGGGCTTTCGCAGTCGCCGTGCTGGCGGCGGATCCAGCGTTTGAAGGAGGAAGGGGTGATTCGCGGGCAGGTGACCCTGCTTGATCGCAAGAAAGTCGGCCTCAATACGCAGATTTTTGCCGAGGTTAAGCTCAATGCCCACGGGCGTTCGAACTTTACCGAGTTCACCGACGCGATTCGCGGCTTCCCCGAGGTGCTGGAGTGTTATGTGCTGATGGGGTCGGTGGATTTCCTGCTGCGCATCGTCACCGCAGATATCGAAGCTTATGAACGCTTCTTCTTCGAAAAGCTGTCTAACGTGCCGGGTATTCAAGAAGTGAATTCGATCGTGGCACTGTCTGAAATCAAGAGCACCACCAGCTTGCCGCTGGGGCGCTAGCTAGCCCACAAAAGACGCTGTCGCCTGTAGGAGCGGCCTTGTGTCGCGAAAGGGCTGCGAAGCGGCCCCAGGATTTCGGCATCATGCAAGATCGCCAGGGCTGCTTCGCAGCCCGTTCGCGACACAAGGCCGCTCCTACAGAGACCCCGCCCAGACGCGATATTGATGTCGGGCGCGGTTTCGCGGGCCGATCAGGCCTTGAGCAGCAATTTCCAGGCGCGGTTCTGCTCGATGGCGCGGGCTTGCTCGATGCGCGCCTCCAGCAGTTCGTCCTTCTGCTCTTCGCCCAGCGGCTGCTCGGCCAGCTCGTGCAGCTTGTTCAGCTCACCGTACAGGCGGTCCAGTTGTGGCAGCTCAAGCACCTGGCGGGCGTGGTGCAGCCAGGCCAGGATGCCTTCGATGCGCGGCAACTGCTCAGCCAGGTCTTCCGGGCGCTGCACGTACAGCGGCAGCTTCAGGGCGCGGGCTTCTTCGCCCAACTGATGCTCCAGCCAGCTGTTCAACTGCGCGTTGCCCTGACGCTCGCCACGGCCTTTGCGCTCGACGGTCCAGGCGCGGGCCGTGAGCCAGCGTGCGGTTTCCAGCGAGAACTGGCCCCAGCGCGGGTCCTGCAGCTCTTCGACGAACTGCTCGGGGGCTGCGCGGCGGATGTCTTCGTCGTCGTTACCGGCTTGTACCAGCGGGCGCCAGTCTTCCAGCAAAGCGTCGAGGCTGGTGCGCAGGGCTTTGGTGACCGGGCGCGGCGCGGCCTGGCCAAGGCTTGCGGTAATGGCGCGCAGTTCGGCCAGGCACTGCACCCAGTCCTGCAGCAGGCGCCAGTGGCCGCTGTGGCGATATTGCTCGGCCAGGCGCTGGCTGCTGCCCAGCAGTTGCCAGGCCAGCGCGGCGTAGGCGTCGTCCAGTGGCATTTCGGCGTGCAGCTCGCTGACCGGCAGGTCGAGCTGGTAGCTGCCTTCATCAAGCAGGCGGTAGCCGCGTTCGGCCTTGCTGACATCGCACGGCATCAGCGGCAGGGTTGCAGCCAGCTCGGCGGCCAGTTCAAGCAGGGCGGCAGGGTCGCCTTCGCGCAGCTCAAGCTCCAGCTCGCAGATTTCTTCCTTGCGCTTGCCGACCACCACGAAGCCCAGGTCCAGAGCGGCTTCGATGACCACTTTGGCCTTGCCGCGGCCCCAGGATATTTCGGCGTATTCGCGGGTGAAATCGGTGCTGAACAGCGGCTTGATGGTTTTTTTATCAAGCGCTGCCAGTTGCTCGGGCCAGCAGGTAGCGTCGAGCTTTTTCAGGTCGAGCTTGGCCTTTTCCAGCGGCCACTCGTATTCGTTGCGCTCGGACAGGCCGGCCACGCTCTGGCCACGGCATTTGAGCGTCTGGATGATGACCTCGCCGTCGCGGCGCAGACGCAGGGCAACACGGGCAGCGGACAGCTCACGCGCCGGGGTGTCGAAGTACTGGTTGAGCAGTTCGCGGGTCTGCCAGCCGGACTTGTTGCGCTTTTTCAGCAGGGGGTGCTCGCGCAGGGCGGCAAGGGTCTCGCGGCTGGCGCGGAGTTTGAGTTCGGTTTCTTTGTGCATCGCGGGCTCGGAAGGAAGGGCATCGTTGCCGGGCAGTCTACAGCACTTGGGCGACGAATCCTCTTAGACTGGCGCAGCCGCGCTGCCACGATAACGCCACCGGTTGCCCTATCAAGCGCCTCCATGGTTATGATGCCCCTTGCTTTAGAGGAGCCCGCGCATGCCGTTGCCATCGCTGAAAGACCAGTTCGCCGCCCTGATCGGCGCCCCATCGGTGAGCTGCACCCAGCCTGCGCTGGACCAGTCCAACCGCCCGGTCATCGACCTGCTGGCCGGCTGGTTGGGCGACCTGGGCTTTACCTGTGAAATCCAGCAGGTCACCCCTGGCAAATTCAACCTGCTCGCCAGCCGTGGCACTGGCCCTGGCGGCCTGGTGCTGGCCGGGCACAGCGATACGGTGCCGTTCGACCCGCAACTGTGGGCCAGCGACCCGCTCAAGCTCACCGAGGTCGATGGCCGCTGGGTCGGTTTGGGCAGCTGTGACATGAAAGGCTTCTTTGCCTTGGTGATCGAGGCCATAACGCCGCTGCTTGAGCACGACTTCAAGCAGCCGCTGCTGATTCTGGCCACCTGCGATGAAGAAAGCTCGATGTCCGGCGCCCGTGCCTTGGCCGAAGCCGGCCAGCCACTCGGGCGGGCGGCGGTGATTGGCGAACCTACCGGGCTCAAGCCGATCCGCATGCACAAGGGCATCCTCATGGACCGCATCGACATCCTTGGGCGTAGCGGCCATTCCTCGGACCCGAATCTGGGCCGCAGCGCCATGGAGGCGATGCACGCGGTGATGGGCGAACTGATGGGCCTGCGCCGTGACTGGCAGGCCAAATACAGCAACCCGCAGTTCACCGTGCCCACCCCGACGCTGAACTTCGGCTGCATCCACGGCGGCGACAACCCCAACCGCATCTGCGGCCAGTGCGCCCTGGAGTTCGACCTGCGCCCCCTTCCGGGCATGGATGCCGAGCCCCTGCGTGCGGCCATTCGCAGCAAGCTGGCGCCTTTGGCCGAGCGGTTCGAGGTGCAGATCGACTACGCCCCGCTGTTCCCCGAGGTGCCCTCGTTCGAAGAGGCGGCAGATGCAGAACTGGTACTGCTGGCCGAACGATTGACCGGCCATCGCGCTGAAGCGGTGGCCTTTGGCACCGAAGCGCCTTATCTTCAGCAGCTTGGCTGCCAGACCATCGTGCTCGGCCCAGGCGACATTGCCTGCGCCCACCAGCCTGGCGAATACCTTGAAATGTCACGTATCGAGCCTACCGTGCGTCTATTGCGTGATCTTGTCCGGCACTATTGCCTGGGCTAAACGTCCATTGACCTGATTCGTTGTTTGCCTAAAGGAGACCGCGCGTGACCGCAAGCCTGTACCGACGATGACTTTCGAACGTTGTGCGCCTTTTCGTTCTCCGTTCACTTATCCACAGGCCTTGTCATGCCCGATTACGTCAACTGGCTGCGCCATGCTTCTCCGTACATCAACGCCCACCGCGACTGCACTTTTGTGGTCATGCTCCCCGGTGATGGCGTCGACCATCCGAATTTCGGCAATATCGTCCACGACCTGGTGCTGTTGCATAGCCTTGGCGTGCGCCTGGTCCTGGTTCACGGCTCCCGCCCGCAGATCGAAAGCCGCCTGGCGGCTCGGGGCCTGACGCCGCATTACCATCGCGGCCTGCGCATCACCGATGCCGCGACCCTCGATTGCGTGATCGATGCCGTTGGCGCCTTGCGCCTGGCCATCGAGGCGCGCCTGTCGATGGACATCGCTGCCTCGCCAATGCAGGGTTCGCGCCTGCGCGTGGCGTCCGGCAACCTGGTTACCGCACGGCCGATCGGCGTGCTGGAAGGGGTCGACTACCACCACACTGGCGAAGTGCGCCGAGTGGACCGCAAAGGCATCAGCCGGCTGCTGGATGAGCGCTCCATCGTGTTGTTGTCGCCACTGGGCTACTCGCCCACAGGCGAGATTTTCAACCTCGCCTGTGAAGACGTTGCCACCCGCGCGGCCATCGAGCTTGGCGCCGACAAACTGCTGCTGTTTGGCGCCGAGTCGGGGCTGCTGGATGAGCGCGGGCAACTGGTGCGCGAACTGCGCCCGCAACAGGTCGCCCCGCACTTGCTGCGCCTGGGCAGCGATTACCAGGCCGAGTTGCTCGATGCTGCCGCCGAAGCCTGCAAGGGCGGTGTGGCGCGTAGCCATATCGTCAGTTATGTCGAAGACGGCGCGCTGCTCAACGAGCTGTTCACCCGTGGTGGTGGTGGCACGCTGGTGTCGCAGGAGCAGTTCGAGGTGGTGCGCGAGGCGACCATCGAGGATGTCGGCGGCTTGCTCGACTTGATCAGCCCGCTTGAAGAGCAGGGCATTCTAGTGCGCCGTTCGCGCGAGGTGCTGGAGCGTGAGATCGAGCAGTTCAGTGTGGTCGAGCGCGAGGGCATGATCATCGCTTGCGCTGCGCTGTACCCGATTGCTGATTCCGAAGCCGGCGAGCTTGCGTGCCTGGCGGTGAACCCTGAGTACCGCCATGGCGGGCGCGGTGACGAATTGCTCGAACGCATCGAAACGCGGGCGCGCAAGCTTGGGTTGAATACGCTGTTCGTGCTTACCACGCGCACTGCGCACTGGTTCCGTGAACGCGGCTTCTTGCCCAGTGGTGTGGAGCGGCTGCCGGCAGCGCGGGCTTCGCTGTACAACTTCCAGCGCAATTCGAAGATTTTCGAGAAAGCTTTGTAACCCACCTGCGCGGTGTAGGAGCGGCCTTGTGTCGCGAAAGGGCCGCAGAGCGGCCCCGGTGATTTGTATTTCAAGCTAAGGACTGGGGCGCTACGCACCCCTTTCGCGACACAAGGCCGCTCCTACATCCGCAGGCAGTTTGGCCAACGAAAAACGCCGCCCTTGTGGGCGGCGTTTTTGCTTACACGGTGTGCAGGTACCAGTTGTACTCAAGGTCGGAGATCGAATGCTCGAACTCCTCAAGCTCACTTTCCTTGCACGCGACAAAGATGTCGATGTACTTCGGATCGATGTACTTGTTGAGGATTTCGCTGTCGTCCAGCTCGCGCAGGGCATCGCGCAGGTTGTTCGGCAGGCTCTGGTCCAACTGCTCGTACGAGTTGCCGGCAATCGGCTCGCCCGGCTCGACCTTGTTGGTCAGGCCATGGTGAACGCCAGCAAGTACCGCAGCCATCATCAGGTACGGGTTGGCATCGGCGCCGGCCACACGGTGCTCCAGGCGCACGGCGTCTGCAGAACCGGTGGGCACACGCAGCGCCACGGTGCGGTTGTCCAGGCCCCAGCTCGGTGCGTTCGGCACATAGAACTGCGCGCCGAACCGGCGGTACGAGTTGACGTTGGGGCACAGGAACGCCATGGAGGCGGGCAGGGTCTCGAGCACACCGCCGACAGCGTGACGTAGCGCGGCGTTCTGCTCGGGATCCTCGCTGGTGAAGATGTTGTGGCCATCTTTGTCCAGCACGGAAATGTGTACATGCAGGCCGTTGCCTGCCTGGCCCGGGTAGGGCTTGGCCATGAATGTGGTGTCCATTTCATGGTCGTAGGCGATGTTCTTGATCAGCCGCTTGAGCAGCACTGCATAGTCGCAGGCCTTGAGCGGGTCCGGCACGTGGTGCAGGTTGACTTCGAACTGCGCCGGGGCGCTTTCCTTGACGATGGCGTCGGCCGGAATGCCTTGTTCCTTGGCGCCTTCGAGGATGTCCTGCAGGCAGTCGGCGTATTCGTCGAGGTCGTCGATCAGGTACACCTGGGTGGACTGCGGACGCTTGCCCGAAATCGGCGAGCGCGGCGGCTGCGGACGGCCGTTCACGTTTTCCTGGTCGATCAGGTAGAACTCGAGTTCGAACGCGGCGCAGATGGTCAGGCCCATGTCGTCGAACTTGCTCACCACCTGGCGCAGGACTTCACGCGGGTCGGCAAAGAACGGCTGGCCTTCGATCTCGTGCATGGTCATCAGCAGTTGCGCTGTGGGGCGCTTCTGCCACGGCTCGTTGCACAGGGTGTCCGGGATCGGGTAGCAGATGCGGTCGGCATCGCCGATGTCCAGGCCAAGCCCTGTGCTTTCGACGGTCGAGCCGTTGATGTCCAGGGCAAAGAGAGAGGCGGGGAGGTTGATGCCCTTTTCGTAAACCTTGTGGAGGCTGGTGCGCTCTATGCGCTTGCCGCGCACCACACCATTCATATCTGCAATCAGAAGGTCAACGTAGAGAACCTCAGGATGTTCCTTAAGGAACGCGTTCGCTTCGTTAAGCTGAACGGCACGCGGGGGTACCGACATGATGCAACACCTTTGTTGTTAAAAATATCAATCAAGGGGGGCTTGCAACCCCAGTCAATCGGAAAGACCAGTTGAAGTCAAGCCAGCCCCCTGACGCCCTTAAATGGCACATCTACGGCAGATTTGCTGCATATCGGGGCGTCGCATTATCCGCTATTTTCGTGCTGAAGGGTTATCTGGCGAGGGGCGTCCTTTATTTTTTACGGGGGTGTTGTGTAAAAAAATGAACAAGGCTAAGCTCGGTCGCAACCCAGAACACAATAATACGAGGGTCACATGGTCTGCCTGTCGAGGCCTGAAAACGCCGCCTGCACGGTGCGCTCAGGCATATCTCCCGGTTACCGTCCGGTCATTGCATGCTTGCAACAATGCGTTGCTAGCCTGGCCGCAATAATTGACGGTTTGCACCCACGCGCCATGCCTCGTAACGCTTTACTGCACGTTTTCCTTTCTTTCTGCCCTACGCTTTCACTGTGGACACGCCTTTGCCGGCTGTATCTGCTGTGGTCCTGCGCGAGGGCTTTTGCTTTAGCCAAGCACTCCCTCCAGAATCAGGACGTGGGCCTTCCCAGGCCCCGCGGCGCGCTGTGCGCCGAACTTGAACCGCGCCACACTGCCTCCTGAGGTATTTATGAGTAACAACCTCGACCAGCTCACCGATTGGTTGAAAGAGCACAAGATCACCGAAGTGGAATGCCTGATCAGCGACCTGACCGGTATCACCCGCGGCAAGATCTCGCCGACCAACAAGTTCATCGCCGAAAAAGGCATGCGCCTGCCCGAGAGCGTGCTACTGCAGACCGTGACCGGCGATTACGTCGACGATGACATCTATTACGAACTGCTCGACCCGGCCGACATCGACATGATCTGCCGCCCCGACGAGAACGCGGTGTTTCTCGTGCCTTGGGCCATCGAGCCGACTGCCCAGGTGATCCACGACACCTACGACAAGAAGGGCAACCCGGTCGAACTGTCGCCGCGCAATGTGCTGAAAAAGGTACTCAAGCTGTACGCCGAAAAAGGCTGGCAGCCGATTGTCGCGCCGGAGATGGAGTTCTACCTGACCAAACGCGCCGAAGACCCGGACTTCCCATTACAGCCGCCGGTTGGCCGCTCCGGGCGCCCGGAAACCGGCCGCCAGTCGTTCTCCATCGAAGCGGCCAACGAATTCGACCCGCTGTTCGAGGATGTCTACGACTGGTGCGAACTGCAGAACCTGGACCTCGACACGCTGATCCACGAGGACGGCACCGCGCAGATGGAAATCAACTTCCGTCACGGCGACGCCCTGCACCTGGCCGACCAGATTCTGGTGTTCAAACGCACCATGCGAGAGGCCGCACTCAAGCACAACGTGGCCGCAACCTTCATGGCCAAGCCCATGACCGGTGAGCCAGGCAGCGCCATGCACCTGCACCAGAGCGTGGTCGATGCCGCCACTGGCAAGAACATCTTCAGCAACGAAGACGGCAGCATGAGCGAGCTGTTCCTCAATCACATCGGTGGCCTGCAGAAGTTCATCCCCGAGGCATTGCCGCTGTTCGCGCCTAACGTCAACTCGTTCCGCCGCTTCCTGCCCGATACCTCGGCGCCGGTAAACGTGGAGTGGGGCGAAGAAAACCGCACCGTCGGCCTGCGCGTACCGGATGCCGGCCCGCAGAACCGCCGCGTCGAAAACCGTCTGCCGGGCGCTGACGCCAACCCGTACCTGGCCATTGCCGCGAGCCTGCTGTGCGGCTACATCGGCATGGTCGAGGGCATTGCAGCCAGTGCGCCGGTACAGGGCCGTGGTTACGAGCGGCGCAACCTGCGCCTGCCGCTGACCATCGAGGACGCCCTTGAGCGCATGGAAGTCAGCCGCGCACTCGAGCAGTACCTGGGCAAGAAGTTCATCACCGGCTACGTCGCGACCAAGCGCGCCGAACACGAGAACTTCAAGCGCGTGATCAGCTCCTGGGAGCGTGAGTTCCTGCTGTTCGCGGTGTGATCAACCCTAGGGCCGCCTGCGGGCGGCCAGCCGAAACTGGAGAGGCAGATGAGCGTCGTCAACCCGCAAACCCGTGAATGGCAGGCCCTGAGCGGCGACCACCACCTGGCCCCGTTCAGCGACTACAAACAGCTGAAGGCCAAGGGGCCGCGCATCATCACCAAGGCCCAGGGCGTGCATTTGTGGGACAGCGAGGGGCACAAGATCCTCGACGGCATGGCCGGGCTGTGGTGCGTGGCGGTGGGGTATGGCCGCGAAGAACTGGTTCAGGCCGCCGAGAAGCAGATGCGCGAGCTGCCTTACTACAACCTGTTTTTCCAGACCGCCCACCCACCAGCGCTGGAGCTTGCCAAGGCGATCACCGATCTGGCCCCTGAGGGCATGAGCCATGTGTTCTTCACCAGTTCCGGCTCCGAAGGTAATGACACGGTACTGCGCATGGTGCGGCATTACTGGGCGCTGAAGGGCAAGCCGAGCAAGCAGACGATCATTGGCCGGGTCAACGGCTACCACGGCTCCACCGTCGCTGGCGCAAGCCTGGGCGGCATGAGTGGCATGCACGAGCAGGGCGGCCTGCCGATTCCCGGCATCGTGCATATCCCCCAGCCATACTGGTTTGGCGAGGGCGGCGACATGGCCCCGGATGCCTTCGGCGTCTGGGCGGCAGAACAGCTTGAAAAGAAGATTCTCGAAGTCGGCGAAGACAACGTCGCCGCTTTTATTGCCGAGCCGATCCAGGGCGCCGGCGGGGTGATCATTCCACCCGAAACGTACTGGCCGAGGGTCAAAGAGATCCTCGCCAAGTACGACATCCTGTTTGTCGCCGACGAAGTGATCTGCGGTTTTGGCCGCACCGGCGAATGGTTCGGCTCTGATTACTACGGGCTGCAGCCTGACCTGATGACTATCGCCAAGGGCCTGACCTCCGGTTACATCCCCATGGGCGGTGTGATCGTGCGTGACAAAGTGGCCCAGGTGCTCAGCGAAGGCGGCGACTTCAACCATGGCTTCACCTATTCCGGCCACCCGGTGGCTGCGGCGGTGGGGCTGGAAAACCTGCGCATCCTGCGTGACGAGCACATCGTCGAGAAGGCGCGCAGTGAAGTGGCACCCTACTTGCAAAAACGACTGCGTGAGCTGCAGGACCACCCTCTGGTGGGCGAAGTGCGCGGTCTTGGGCTGCTCGGTGCAATCGAGCTGGTCAAGGACAAGGCCTCCCGCAGCCGTTACGAAGGCAAAGGCGTGGGCATGCTGTGCCGCAACTTCTGCTTCGATAACGGCCTGATCATGCGCGCTGTCGGTGACACCATGATCATCGCGCCGCCGTTGGTGATCAGCCACGCCGAGGTGGATGAACTGGTGGAAAAGGCGCGCAAGTGCCTTGATCTGACCCTGGAAGCGATCAGATAACGGTCTGCTAGGCTGGCGAGGTGACATTAAGTCGTTACAAGGGGCGGCTTTCCTTGATACGGCGCCGTGTAACTTGCCAGACTAACGGCTGTTTCAGTCGCCCAGCAGGTGTCCTGGCTGCTGAACAGATGGCTTGATAATAATTCTGGAGCATTACGCATGAAGAAAATGGGCAAGACGCTGCTGGCCGCGGCCCTGATGGGTGCCATGGCGACCGCTGTTCAGGCTGAAGACAAGGTGTTGAACGTCTACAACTGGTCGGACTACATCGCGCCGGACACCATCGCCAAGTTCGAGAAACAGTCGGGTATCAAGGTCAAGTACGACGTCTTCGACAGCAACGAAACCCTCGAAGCCAAGTTGCTGGCCGGCAAGTCCGGTTACGACATCGTGGTGCCGTCCAACAACTTCCTGGCCAAGCAGATCAAGGCCGGCGTCTACCAGGAGCTGGACCGCTCCAAGCTGGCCAACTGGAAGAACCTCGACGAAGATCTGCTCAAGGCCGTGGGCGATGCCAGCGACCCGGGCAACAAGTACGCCTTCCCCTACATGTGGGGTTCGATCGGCATCGGCTACAACCCGGAGAAGGTCAAGGCTGCCCTGGGCGTGGACAAGATCGACTCGTGGGACGTGGTGTTCAAGCCTGAGAACATCGCCAAGCTCAAGAGCTGCGGCGTGAGCTTCCTCGATGCGCCGACCGAAATGCTCCCGGCCGCGCTGCACTACCTGGGCCTGCCGACCAACTCCACCAAGAAAGAAGACCTCAAGGCCGCCGAGGACCTGTTCCTCAAGATCCGTCCTTCGATCACCTACTTCCACTCCTCCAAGTACATTGGCGACCTGGCCAACGGCAACATCTGCGTAGCCGTCGGTTACTCGGGTGACTTGGAGCAGTCCAAGGCCCGCGCCCACGAAGCCGGCGACAAGGTCAAGCTGGACTACGTGATTCCGAAGGAAGGTGCCGGCACCTTCTACGACATGGTCGCCATCCCGAAAGATGCCGAGCATAAAGAAGCCGCCTACAAGTTCATGGATTTCCTGCTGCAACCGGAAGTCATGGCCGAAATCACCAACGCCGTACGTTTCCCGAACGGCAACAAGGCCGCGACCCAGTTTGTCGACAAGGACATCACCGGCGACCCAAGCATCTATCCACCGGCTGAAGTGAAAAAGCAGCTGTACGCCATTGCAGCGCCAGAAGCTGCCGTACAGCGCGTCATCACCCGCAGCTGGACCAAGATCAAGTCGGGCAAGTAAGCCTGATGCGACGCCCTCTGCGCCGGGCTTTTCCGGCCAGGGGGCAGTTTGCGGCAAATAAGTTTGCGGCATCCACGCCGTGACGGTAAGTTGCGCGCCGGTTTTGCGTTAGCGGCCAGTTAGTCCCGCCCGCAAAGGCACTGATTGTGAGGACCATCCACTTGTCTACTTCCCTTTATCGCAAGGCCTTGATGGCTGGAGCGGGTCTGACGCTGGCATGCAGCGTCCAAGCGGCGCCCACGGTGCATTTCTATAACTGGTCCGACTACGTCGGCCCGACCACACTGGCGGATTTCGAGAAAGAAACCGGTATCAAGCCGGTACAGGATGTTTTCGACTCCAACGAAACCCTGGAAGGCAAACTGCTGGCCGGTAACACCGGCTATGACGTGGTGGTGCCGTCCAACCATTTCCTGGGCAAGCAGATCAAGGCGGGCGCCTTCCAGAAGCTCGACAAGACGCTGCTGCCCAACTATTCCAACCTCGACCCGGCGCTGATGAAGCGCCTGGAGAAGAACGACCCCGGCAACCTGTATGCCGTGCCTTATCTGTGGGGCACCAATGGCATCGGTTACAACGTCGAGAAGGTCAAGGCCGCGCTGGGCGTCGATACCATCGACTCCTGGGCGGTGTTGTTCGAACCCGAGAACATGAAAAAGCTGTCCAAGTGCGGCGTGGCGTTTCTCGATTCGGCGGACGAAATGCTCCCGGCGGTGCTCAACTACATGGGGCTCGACCCCAACAGCAGCAACCCCAAGGACTACGCCAAGGCCGAGCAGAAGCTGCTGGCAGTGCGCCCGTATGTGACTTACTTCCACTCCTCCAAATACATCACCGACCTGGCCAACGGCGACATCTGCGTCGCGGCGGGTTTCTCGGGTGATGTGTTCCAGGCCAAGGCCCGCGCTGAAGAAGCCAAGAAGGGCGTGAACCTGGCCTACGCCATTCCCAAGGAAGGCGGCAACCTCTGGTTCGATGTGCTGGCGATCCCCAAGGATGCCAAGAACGTCAAGCAGGCCCACGCCTTCATCAACTATTTACTGAAACCTGAGGTTATTGCCCAGGTCAGTGATTACGTCGGTTACGCCAACCCGAACCCCAAGGCTGGCGACCTGATGGACCAGGCCGTAAGGACTGACGCCGCGGTTTACCCACCGCAGGAAGTGCTGGACAAAATGTTCGTCAACGCCGAGTTGCCACCCAAGGTGCAACGTCTCATGACCCGCAGCTGGACCAAGGTCAAGTCGGGCAAGTAACAACACTCAGGCCCGCCAAGGCCCTTGCGTGAGCGCGCCGGGCGGGCACATAAATCTTGTTGGGAGTTTCACTCATGGCAGTTGCCTCCGGTGCCTATAAGAAAGCCCTCGAGGGTGGCCAGCAACCCAAGCAGGTGCTGGTCAAGATCGACCGGGTTACGAAGAAGTTCGACGAAACCATCGCCGTGGACGATGTGTCCCTGGAAATCCGCAAGGGCGAAATCTTCGCCCTGCTCGGGGGCTCCGGTTCCGGCAAGTCCACCTTGCTGCGCATGCTGGCAGGCTTCGAGCGCCCGACCGAAGGGCGGATTTTCCTCGATGGCGTCGACATCACCGATATGCCGCCCTACGAGCGGCCGATCAACATGATGTTCCAATCCTATGCGCTGTTCCCGCACATGACCGTGGCGCAGAACATCGCCTTCGGCCTGCAGCAGGACAAGATGCCCAAGGCCGAGATCGACGCCCGCGTGGCCGAGATGCTCAAGCTGGTGCACATGAGCCAGTACGCCAAGCGCAAGCCGCATCAGTTGTCCGGCGGCCAGCGTCAGCGTGTGGCCCTGGCCCGTTCGCTGGCCAAGCGCCCCAAGCTGCTGCTGCTCGATGAACCGATGGGCGCGCTGGACAAGAAACTGCGTTCGCAGATGCAGCTTGAGCTGGTAGAGATCATCGAGCGCGTGGGCGTGACCTGCGTGATGGTCACCCACGACCAGGAAGAGGCCATGACCATGGCCCAGCGCATCGCCATCATGCACCTGGGTTGGATCGCCCAGATCGGCTCGCCGGTGGACATCTACGAGACCCCCACCAGCCGCCTGGTGTGCGAGTTCATCGGCAACGTCAACCTGTTCGAAGGTGAAGTGATCGACGACGCCGAAGGCCACGCGCTGATCGCAAGCCCCGAGCTTGAGCGCAAGATCTACGTCGGCCACGGCGTGAGCACGTCGGTGGAAGACAAGCACATCACCTATGCCCTGCGCCCGGAAAAAATGCTGGTCACCACCACCCAGCCTGACTTCGAGCACAACTGGTCGCGCGGCAAGATCCACGACATCGCCTACCTGGGCGGCCACTCGGTGTTCTACGTGCAACTGCCCAGCGGCAAGATCGTCCAGTCGTTCGTGGCCAACGCCGAACGCCAGGGCACCCGGCCGACCTGGGACGATGAAGTGTTCGTGTGGTGGGAAGACGACAGCGGCGTGGTACTGCGGTCATGAAAGTTCGCAAGCTCAAGCGAGCCTTCCAGCGCCTCATCCCGGAGGGGCGGCATGTGGTGATCGGCGTGCCGTTCATCTGGCTGTTCCTGTTCTTCATGCTGCCGTTCTTCATCGTGTTGAAGATCAGCTTTGCCGAAGCCGACGTTGCGATTCCGCCGTACACCGAGATCTACACCTTCGTCGAAAGCAAGATCCAGCTGGTGCTGAACCTTGCCAACTACGGCCTGTTGACCGAAGACGAGCTGTACCTGGCGGCCTATCTGGGCTCGCTGAAAATGGCATTCTTCAGCACGCTGTTGTGCCTGCTGATCGGCTACCCGATGGCCTATGCCATCGCCAACGCGCGCAAGGAGTCGCAGACGGTTCTGCTGCTGCTGATCATGATGCCGACCTGGACCGCGATCCTGATCCGCGTGTATGCCTGGATGGGCATTCTCAGCAACAACGGGCTGCTCAACAGCTTCCTGATGTGGCTGGGGCTGATCGATCAACCGCTGCAGATTCTGAATACCAACCTGGCGGTGTATATCGGCGTGGTCTATTCGTACCTGCCGTTCATGATCCTGCCGCTGTATGCAAACCTGGTAAAACACGACCAGAGCCTGTTGGAGGCCGCGTCCGACCTTGGTTCGAGCACGTTCAACAGCTTCTGGAAAATCACCGTGCCGCTGTCGAAAAACGGCATCATCGCCGGCTGCATGCTGGTGTTCATCCCGGTGGTGGGCGAGTTCGTCATCCCTGAACTGCTGGGCGGCCCGGAAACCCTGATGATCGGCAAGGTGCTGTGGCAGGAGTTCTTCAACAACCGTGACTGGCCGGTGGCTTCGGCGCTCGCCGTGGTAATGCTGGCGATCCTGATTGTGCCGATCCTGCTGTTCAACCGCAGCCAGGCCAAAGAAATGGAGGGCCGCGCATGAAACGCTTCAGTTTCTCCAAGCTGATGCTGGTGCTCGGCTTGCTGTTCATCTACCTGCCGATGCTGATCCTGGTGATCTACTCGTTCAACGCCTCGAAGCTGGTGACGGTGTGGGGTGGCTGGTCGATCAAGTGGTATGTCGGCCTGCTCGACAACACCCAACTGATGGGTTCGGTGATGCGCTCGCTGGAGATCGCCCTGTACACGGCGGTCGCTGCGGTGGCGCTGGGCACCTTGGCAGCGTTCGTGTTGACCCGGGTTACCCGCTTCAAGGGCCGCACGCTGTTCGGCGGCCTGGTCACCGCGCCGCTGGTGATGCCAGAGGTGATCACCGGTCTGTCGCTGTTGCTGCTGTTCGTGGCCATGGCGCAGATGATCGGCTGGCCGCAGGAGCGTGGCATCGTCACCATCTGGATCGCCCACACCACGTTCTGCGCGGCTTATGTGGCGGTGGTGGTGTCGGCGCGGCTGCGTGAACTGGACCTGTCCATCGAAGAAGCCGCCATGGACCTGGGCGCCAAGCCATGGAAGGTGTTCTTCCTGATCACCATCCCGATGATTGCGCCGTCGCTGGCAGCGGGCGGCATGATGTCGTTTGCCCTGTCGCTGGATGACCTGGTACTGGCAAGCTTCGTATCCGGCCCAGGCTCGACCACGTTGCCGATGGAAGTGTTCTCGGCTGTACGGTTGGGCGTCAAGCCTGAAATCAACGCCGTGGCCAGTTTGATCCTGCTGTCGGTGTCGCTGGTGACCTTCTTGGTCTGGTTCTTCAGCCGCCGCGCCGAAGAGCGCCGCCGCAAGGCGATTCAGCAGGCTATCGAGGAAGGTGCCGTGGCCAACGCAGGCCAGGCGCAAAGCCGCCGCCCGGCCCAGGCTGTCAGCCAGGTCTGAGGCAGCTCATCGATGGGTAAACTGCCCTGCAAGGCCCTGCACTGTGCAGGGCCTTGCAGGGCCTTGCAGGGCCTGCGCATCTGCGAAGTTTCAAACAGCGCTGTTCGGTGTTGCGCCGCTTTCGGCTTGACGAATGCTGGTCGCGTTTCGTTCGACTCCAGCCGACGAAGCCGTCTGCGCAGGGGGAGCAGGCGTTTGGGATGGAGCGGTGCTCTGGATAGGTTCTCTCACTGTGAGAGGAAGGCCATTTCCTTGTCCGCGTGGCTGCGCTCCAGCGGAATTGAGCGTAGCTGAACCCCTGCTGGCCCATGAGCGGGTTATGGCACCCGCACGGAGGTAAAGCCTTCTGTTCACGAGTGCTTGTTGCCCTAATAGTGGGGTCGCAAAGATGGCGACAGCAGCTATGACCCCGAGGGCTATTTTTGCTGCATCGGGCTTCACAAGGAACGCCGCCACGCTCGCCGCCACGGCCGTCGCTGCAGAGGCTATAGCCAAGTACCCCACAAGCCCGAACCCGGCGAAGTGACCTGATGGGTCAACCTTGTTTACCGGGTCCCCGGCGCAGTATACATAAGCATTCACTCCGCCTCGTTCAAATGGGCTCAGGCTGTCAGGGCTGATGAACCTCATGAGGACGGGGTTGAACAGCCGATAGCCATTACCTAGCAAGTAACAACCGGTGGCCACATCCAGCGGCTCCCCGTTGAGCGCCAGGGGGTTGTGCAACGCGTCGCGGGCCAGGAACTCGCCATAGGCGGTGTAACGGCGTTGCTCGTTATCTTCTGGCCCACACAGGGTAGTGACGGTATTGCTACAGTTCACCGCTAAGAGTAAACGGCTGGCCTTTGCACCTGTGTTTAGTTGCGCCAAAAGGCCAGTGGGGTGCTGAAAAATCGTGCGCGTTGACAATTTGTTCTGCTGAGTAAACACACGCCCGTTCTTGTAGAAACAAGCTGATCTTTCTGACGCTGCCATGGCGCCCTCCTGATGTTCACCTTCGGAACCCTGTCCCTATCCGGTCGTAGGCTCGCGAGTGCGCGATGGGCGGGAGCAAACTCACCCGACAGGCCCGCTCCGAACTCAAAACCCTCGCATTTCGCTAGCTGTGGATGACACGCTTCTGGCTGTGGATGACACGCTTGTTGAAGACGATCGCCTCTGGGCATACGTACTCATCTCATAGCCAGTATTCGATGACCCGCTTGTTGAAGCCAATTGCCGCGTGCGGGCCATAGCCTCCTCGTAGCTAGGAGGCGACGACGCTGCATTTAATACTGTGGCATCCGTGATTGAGGGGGGTGTGCGAACAGCCTCTTCGTAACTTGGTGGTGGGTCGTTAAATTGGTTGCTTGTACGGCTATTTGAATTCAATGAATTTAGGTTTCGTCTGCGTATCGAAAGCGTTGCACGGCGTGCAAGGCCTGCAGCGCTTATAGCAATAATACCTAAACCCAAAGCGGCAGCACTTACCGTCTGAAGCGCTTTTTTAGCGTCTTCAGACTTTACGAAACTTGCCAAAGCGACCGTGATTGTTGATGTTATGCCTGCGATTAATGCGATTGCACCGGCGACGTGGTTTACTCTCTGAGCCAATAGGAAACTAATGTGGCCTGAAGGATCAACGTAATTGGTCGGATCTCCCGCGCAGTAGGCATAAGCATTCACCCCGCCTCGCTCAAACGGGCTCAAGCTATCAGGACTGATGAATCTCATGAGAACGGGGTTAAACAGGCGATAGCCATTGCCTAGAAAGTAACAGCCGGTGGCCAAATCCAGCGGCTCACCATTAAATGCCATGGGGTTGTGCGACGTGTTGCGGGCCAGGTGCTGGCCATATGCAGTGTAACTACGATGCTCATTATCATTTGGACCACACAGCGTTGCGACGGTGTTGCTGTTATTTACGGCTACGAGTGAATGGCCGGCCTTTGTCCCAGCGTTAAGCTGCGCCAAGAGGCCAGTGGGGTGCTGAAAAATCGTGCGCGTTGACAATTCGTTCTGCTGAGTAAACACACGCCCGTTCTGGTAGAAACAAGCTGATCTTTTTGACGCTGCCATGGCGCCCTCCTGATGTTCACCGTCGGAACCCTGTCCATATCCGGCCGTAGTCGGTAAAGCGTTCGTATTGCACCCATGCTGCTAGAGCCCGTGTAGAACGGCTACTGGCAAAAATACTAGGTTCGGTATCACGAGTTCTGAAGTGCTTGCCAATCAAGGCCGCTCCCAATCCCGTGGGAAATGATAGAGAGTGGTGGCGAGCGGGCTTGTCCCGCGTTGGGCTGCGCAGCAGCCCCGAGGATACCCTGGTGTTTTTAGGCCTGCTGCGCAGCCCAACGCGGGGCAAGCCCGCTCGCCACAAGGAGATATGTCTGGCGAGAACAGGCTTGTACAAAACCATAGAATCCCCCACAGGGCCTGACAATGCGGCAGATGCAGTGCCGTCATCCCGCTTCGCTTTCTTGAACCTGTTTCCCCTTTCGTTTGTCGATCCCTGATCTACGCTTTCATCGCGTCCTACAAACCATTCGTAGATGCAAGGAGCCTGCATGACGGTAACGCGTGCGCCGATGGTTGTTTGCCTGGGGCTGTTGTCGCTGCTTGCAGGCTGTGGAGAAGAAAAGGTCCCCGAGGAGCTGCCACGGGTGGTGGTCCAGCAGGTGCAACCCACCGACTTTGCCGCGCGGGTGACGCTGACCGGCGATGTGCAGGCGCGGGTGCAGACTGACCTTTCGTTCCGTGTGGGCGGCAAGATCGTCTCGCGCAGCGTCGATGTGGGCGACCACGTCAAGGCCAATCAGGTGCTGGCGCGGCTCGACCCGAAAGACCTGCAGAACAACGTCGATTCGGCCAAGGCCGCAGTGTTCGCCGAGCAGGCACGGGTCACCCAGACCAGCGCCGCCTTTGTGCGCCAGCAAAAACTGCTGCCCAAGGGCTATACCAGCCAGAGCGAATACGATGCAGCCCAGGCCGCGCTGCGCAGCAGCCAGAGCGCACTCAAGGCGGCCCAGGCGCAGTTGGCCAATGCCAATGAGCAACTGAGCTACACCGCGCTGGTGTCGGAGGCTGACGGGGTGATTACCGCGCGCCAGGCCGAGGTGGGCCAGGTGGTGCAGGCGACCATGCCGATCTTCAGCCTGGCAGTGGATGGCGATCGCGACGCGGTGTTCAACGTCTATGAGGCGCTGCTGGTCAGCCCGCCCAGCAACGAAGGCGTAGTGGTCAGCCTGCTCGACGACGCCAGCGTCACGGCCCATGGCTATGTGCGCGAGATTACCCCGACGGTGTCGGCGCAAAGCGGCACCGTGCAGGTCAAGGTGGCGCTGCGCAATGTGCCGTCGGGCATGCAACTGGGCTCTGCGGTAACCGTCACCAGCAACGCGCAGAGCCGCCCCAGCATCGAGCTGCCCTGGGCGGCGCTGACCAAGGCGCTGCACGAACCTGCCGTGTGGGTGGTGGGCGAGGGTGACAAGGTCGAGCTGCGCAAGGTGCAGGTGGCGCGCTACCTGACCGGCAAGGTGGTCATCGCCCAAGGCATCAAGGGCGGCGAAACCGTGGTGGTCGGCGGCGCCCAACTGCTGCACCCGGGCATGAAAGTGGAAAAGGTCACAGCGCAAAGCGCCGGAGGCAAACCATGAGCCGCCTGATCCTGCTGTTGCCCGCCGCGCTGTTGCTGGCTGCTTGCGGCAGTGAAAAAGAGCAGGCCGCGCCGGTGCGCCCGGTGCTGTCGGTGGTGGTGCAGCCCCAGGTGCAATCGCAGCTGGGGCGCTTCGCCGGGTCTATCCAGGCGCGCTACGAGAGTACCCTGGGCTTTCGCGTGTCCGGGCGCATTGCCCGGCGCTGGCTGGATGTTGGCGCTCAGGTGAAGCCAGGCGACACCCTTGCCACCCTTGACCCGACCGACCAGCAGAACCAGTTGCGCGCCGCCGAAGGCGACCTGGCCAGGGTGCAGGCGCAGTGGATCAACGCCCAGGCCGATGCCCGCCGCCAGCAACAGTTGTATGACCGTGGTGTGGGCGCCCAGGCCCAGCTGGACATCGCCCGGACCAACCTGAAAACCACCGGGGCGTCGCTGGAGCAGGCCCGTGCCGCGGTCAGCCAGGCCCGCGACCAGCTCGACTACAGCACATTGCGCACCGACCATGCCGCCGTAGTGACCGCCTGGCAGGCCGAGGCCGGGCAGACGGTCAGTGCCGGCCAGGCCGTGGTCACCCTGGCGCGGCCCGATATCAAGGAAGCCGTCATCGACTTGCCGACCCATCTGGCCGAGCAGTTGAGCGAAGGCCTGACCTTCACCGTCTCCCTGCAGCTCGACCCCAGCATCAATACCAGCGCCACCCTGCGCGAGCTGGAGCCGCAGGCCGACGCCACCACCCGCACGCGGCGGGCGCGGCTGTCGCTGGACAGCACGCCGGACACCTTCCACCTCGGCACCGCCGTAAGCGTCACCCTGACCTCCGAGGTGACCCCGCGCAGCGAGTTGCCGCTGACCGCGCTGCTGGAGCGCGACGGCAAGACCCAGGTGTGGGTGGTGGACCCGCAGACCAAGACCGTCGCCACCCGCGACGTGCTGCTGATCGACCGCGATGGGGAGCGCATCGTCCTGTCTTCAGGCGTACAGCCAGGCGAGCGCGTGGTTACCGCAGGGGTCAACCTGCTCAAGCCTGGCCAGAAGGTCACATTCGATGGGGACGTGCGATGAAAGGAAGCTTCAACCTCTCCGAATGGGCGCTGCGCCATCAGTCGTTCGTCTGGTACTTGATGGCGGTCAGCCTGCTGATGGGCGTGTTCTCCTACTTGAACCTGGGCCGTGAAGAGGACCCCTCGTTCACCATCAAGACCATGGTGATCCAGAGCCGCTGGCCCGGCGCGACCCAGGACGAAACGCTGCTGCAGGTCACCGACCGTATCGAGAAGAAGCTCGAGGAACTCGACTCGCTCGACTATGTGAAAAGCTACACCCGCCCCGGCGAATCCACGGTCTACGTGTACTTGCGCGACACCACCAAGGCCAAGGACATCCCGCAGATCTGGTACCAGGTGCGCAAGAAGATCCAGGACATCAGCGGGCAGTTCCCCAAAGGCCTGCAAGGCCCGGCGTTCAACGATGAATTCG
This sequence comes from Pseudomonas sp. SWRI51, assembly GCF_014268825.1. Taxonomy (NCBI): domain Bacteria; kingdom Pseudomonadati; phylum Pseudomonadota; class Gammaproteobacteria; order Pseudomonadales; family Pseudomonadaceae; genus Pseudomonas; species Pseudomonas sp. SWRI51. Next base: position 23,269 of record NZ_JABWRG010000076.1, read on the forward strand.
GCGATGTGTATGGCTCGATCTACGGCTTTACCGCCGACGGCCTGACAATGCGCCAGTTGCGCGACTACGTGGAGCAGGTGCGTGCTGAAGTGCGCGATGTGCCCAACATCGGCAAGATCGAGCTTGTCGGCACCCAGGACGAGGTGCTGTACCTGAATTTCTCGACCCGCAAGCTGGCAGCCCTCGGTATCGACCAAGGCCAGGTGATGCAGGCTTTGCAGGCGCAGAACGCGGTGACGCCTGCCGGGGTGATCGAGGCGGGGCCCGAGCGCATTTCGGTGCGCACCAGCGGCCAGTTCGCCTCGGAAAAAGACCTGGTCAACGTCAACCTGCGCATCAAGGATCGGTTTTTCCGCCTGGCCGACATTGCCGATATCGAGCGTGGCTACGCCGACCCGCCATCACCGATGTTCCGCTACAACGGCCAGACCGCCATCGGCCTTGCCATTGGCATGAAAGCCGGCGGCAATATGCAGGTGTTTGGCCAACTGCTGCGTGAGCGCATGGACAAGGTCACCGCTGACCTGCCGGTGGGCGTTGAGGTCCACACCGTGTCTGACCAGGCGGTGGTGGTCAAACAGGCGGTCGGTGGCTTTACCAGCGCGCTGTTCGAGGCGGTGGTGATCGTGCTGGTGGTGAGCTTCGTCAGCCTCGGCTGGCGCGCCGGGCTGGTGGTGGCGTGCTCGATCCCGCTGGTGCTGGCCATGGTGTTCGTGTTCATGGAGTACACCGACATCACCATGCAGCGTATTTCGCTCGGCGCGCTGATCATCGCCCTGGGGTTGTTGGTGGATGACGCGATGATCACGGTGGAGGTGATGGTCACGCGGCTGGAAATGGGGGACAGCAAGGAACAGGCGGCCACCTTTGCCTATACCTCGACCGCGTTCCCGATGCTCACCGGCACCTTGGTGACGGTGGCGGGGTTCGTGCCCATCGGCCTCAACGCAAGCTCGGCGGGGGAGTACACCTTCACGCTGTTTGCGGTCATTGCCGTGGCCTTGCTGGTGTCGTGGGTGGTGGCGGTATTTTTTGCCCCGGTACTCGGCGTGCACCTGCTCAACAGCAACAAGCTCAAGGCCCACGATGCCGAGCCCGGGCGGATAGGGCGGGGCTTCGAACATGGCTTGCTGTGGTGCATGCGCCACCGCTGGATAACGGTCGTCGGCACCATCCTGCTGTTCGTGCTGTCGGTGGTGGGCATGCGTTTTGTGCAAAACCAGTTCTTCCCCTCGTCTGACCGGCCAGAGATTCTGGTCGACCTGAACCTGCCGCAAAACGCCTCTATCGAGGAGACCCGCAAGGTGGTGGACCGCTTCGAGGCGACCTTGAAGGGCGACCCGGATATCGTCAGTTGGAGCACCTACATTGGCCAGGGCGCGCTGCGCTTCTACCTGCCGTTGGACCAGCAACTGCAAAACCCCTACTACGCCCAGTTGGTCATCGTCAGCCAAGGCCTTGAGGTACGTGGCGAGCTGATGGCGCGGCTGCAGGAGCGCTTGCGCAAAGACTTCGTCGGCATCGGCACCAACATCCAGTCGCTGGAAATGGGCCCGCCCGTGGGCCGGCCTATCCAGTACCGGGTCAGCGGCAAAGACATCGACCAGGTCCGCGCCCATGCCATCGATCTTGCCACTTTGCTCGACAGCAACCCCAACATTGGCGAGATGATTTTTGACTGGAACGAGCCAGGCAAGGTGCTGCGCGTGGAGATTGCCCAGGACAAGGCGCGCCAGCTGGGGTTGTCGTCCGAGGATGTGGCCAATGTGATGAACAGCATCGTCAGCGGCGTACCGATTACCCAGGTCAACGACAACATCTACCTGATCAACGTGGTCGCCCGCGCCGAGGACAGCGAACGCGGCTCGCCCGACACCCTGCAGAACCTGCAGATCGTCAGCCCCAGCGGCGCCTCGATTCCGCTGCTGGCGTTCGCCACGGTGCGCTACGAGCTGGAGCAGCCGCTGGTGTGGCGACGTGACCGCAAACCGACCATCACCCTGAAGGCATCGGTTAACGGCGACATCCAGCCTACCGACCTGGTGGCCCAACTGAAGCCGAAGATCGACGAGTTTGCCGCTGCGCTGCCGGTTGGCTATGAAGTGGCGACCGGCGGCACGGTGGAGGAGAGCGCCAAGGCCCAAGGCCCGATCCGCCAGGTGGTGCCGCTGATGATCTTCCTGATGGCTACCTTCCTGATGATCCAGCTGCACAGCGTGCAGAAGCTGTTCCTGGTGGTCAGCGTGGCGCCGCTGGGGCTGATCGGTGTGGTGCTGGCGCTGGTGCCGACCGGCACGCCGATGGGCTTTGTGGCGATTCTCGGGGTGCTTGCGCTGATCGGCATCATCATCCGCAACTCGGTCATTCTGGTGACCCAGATCGACGAGTTCGAGGCCCAGGGCTTTGCCCCGTGGGATGCGGTGGTGGAGGCGACCAATCACCGCCGCCGCCCGATCCTGCTGACGGCAGCCGCTGCGAGCCTGGGCATGATCCCGATTGCCCGCGAGGTGTTCTGGGGGCCGATGGCCTACGCCATGATTGGCGGCATCATCAGTGCAACGCTGCTGACGCTGCTGTTCCTGCCGGCGCTGTATGTGGCCTGGTACAAGATCCGCGAGCCGGAACATAAACCTGAAGCGCAACACTGACCCTTGTAGGAGCGGCCTTGTGTCGCGAAAGGGCTGCGCAGCGGCCCTAGGTTCTTGCCATCATGCAAAATTGCCGGGGGCTGCTGCGCAGCCCTTTCG
>NZ_JABWRG010000077.1:0-25858 GCF_014268825.1 Pseudomonas sp. SWRI51
GCTTCGCAGCCCATCGCGACACAAGGCCGCTCCTACACAATCAAAAGCGACTTGCCCGAAACCATAGAATCTCCCACGTTGCCCAGTTCTCTGAGCGACAGCGCAGCCCGGAAGAGCTGGGCGATCTCCCACAGGGATCTGAGCGCTCGGCGCGGTCTTTGGAGGCGCTGGCGACAGCCTGCAATGAGGCCAGTACAAGCTTGCGCAAAACCATAGAATCCCCCACGCAGATGTGCAGCAGCATCTGCCCCCGTGCAAGCCTTTCCGTCTCCCTCTCGGACACCCGTGCGGGGCACTATGACGGCATTGTCCTGATGCCGGATCTGTCCCGCCCGTGCCTTGCGAAACGCATGTTCCCACCTTTAGCGTTGACACCATCGGCAGGCCGTTCGATGAGGCCTGCAGTGCTGTGCGGCAGGTATTTGAAGGGCTGTTCAGCGTTGATCCGATGCCCAAGCAAGGCTTCGGCGTCGCCATCGAGATCCAGCATTTCAGCCGCTTCATGTTGCTCGACAGCCAGTTGGACAGCGCCCGATATCGCCGTGATCCGCTGCAGCCTGGCGTTGGCGAACTCAATCACCTATTGCTGCATATACCCCTTTCAGGTGGCGTGCACATCGACCAGGGGCGACGGGTTCGTCCCGGTGACGTGGTGCTGCTGGACTTCACGCAAACCGCTGACTTTCACGTGTCGGCGGGGCGCGGCATCAGCTTGGTGATTCCGCGCAGCGAGCTGCCAGTTGCCCAATCGGCACAGTTGCACGGGCTAGTTCTGCGCAGGCTTAGCGCCTCCGCGAACCTGCTTACCAGCATGCTCTCGTCGTTGGCAGCAGTGGCGTCGCAGCTCGATGACTGTCAGCGAATTGGGTTCGGCCAGCCCTTGCTGGACATGATCAGCGCCTGCCTGGCGCGACACCTTAGCCAATGCAACGCACGTCCCGCTGCCGGCCTGGCAGAGTTGGGGGGGCGGGTGAGGTGCTTCATCGAACACAACCTGCACCGCAACGACCTCACTTCGGCGGTGCTCGCCAAGGCTGTGGGGACCTCGCGTAGCCAGCTGTACCGGGTTTTCGAACGGTTCGGCGGTGTACATCGTTACGTACAGCAGCGGCGCTTGCGTCGATGCCTGCTGGCACTGGGTGATAGGCACAACGCCGGGCTACGCATCGGCGAGCTGGCCTACGCCCATGGGTTTGTCGATGAGGCGCACTTCAGCAAGGCGTTTCGAAAGGCCTTCGGCATGTCCCCAGGCGCTGCTCGAAGCGCAGCGCGGCACGCTGTTTCGCTGGGTCAACCGGTTTGCGATGCGGCGCAGGTCCCGGTGCTGGCACGTCTGATCGCTGCACTGGACGGCAGTCCGGCGGAGTTGGGACGTACAGGCAACTTTCTGGAACGCACGCCCCGGGACGTCCCCCGGCCCACCTCGTAATCTTGCAGCGTCAGGGTCGAGACTTGGCCCAATCCGACGAAGAGTGGCCAGTTTCGCGGCCTGCCCAGCGCTCAACACGTGGGGGCCACCGGCCGGCCATTCTGGCTGAGTAATGAGGAGCAGACATGAATCAACACCTGGAACAATTCGTTGATCACCTGGAGGCTGCCGTGTTCGACGCGCGGCTCGCCATCGGCAGGCGGTGGGGGGGTATCGACATGACGTCCATGTCGGTTGCGCTACAGGCCTCGGTCGAGCCTGGAGACAGCGAGGATACCCTGGCGCTGAGGCTCAGCCCAAAACCTGCAGTGCGTCGGCGGGTCCATGAACTGAGCATTGAAATCCCGGATGAAAGTGGGGATATCCGGGTACTGTTCGATGGGCAACTGCTTGCCCGCTATGGGAGGACTGCCGATGCCTCGGAGTAATGGAGAATCGATCCGGATAGTGCTCACACCTGAAGAAACCGTCGCGTTGCGCGCGTTGCTGCGCGCAGCCCCTTCACGCCGGTTTGCGCAGCCCCGGACGCTGATTGCTTGCGGGTTGTGCGTAGCGCTGTTGACTGTGCCTTTTTTGCTCGGCTGGGTCAGGCCAGACTTGATCGACCAGGCGTTCCAGTGGGTGCGGCAAGTGCCGGCTGGTGTCTACGAGGCTAGCCAGCGGGAAGGAAAAATACCCTGAGAGTTCCAGCTCACCACCAGATGGCGAGCGCGAGTAACACCCGCCCCCGCTCGCCACCCTCGTCGGTTTTACTGCGCCCGGGTCACTCGCCAAATGGTATTGGCCAGGTCATCGGCAATGATCAGCGCTCCCCGTGGGTCCACCGTCACTCCGACCGGTCGGCCCCGGGTCTTGCCGTCCTCGCCGCGGAACCCGGTGGCGAAGTCCACAGGCTCACCAGCAGGCTTGCCATCCTTGAATGGCACGAAGATCACCTTGTAGCCCACAGGGTTCGGCCGGTTCCAACTGCCGTGCTCGCCAACGAAGGCACCCTCGGCGAATTGTGGGCCCATGCTTGCTGTGGAGAAGTCCACGCCCAGTGCCGCCACGTGTGAACCCAGGCTGTAGTCAGGCTTGACGGCGGCCTTGACCTTGTCCGGGTTCTGCGGCCGCACGCGCTCGTCGACGTTCTGGCCCCAGTAGCTGTAAGGCCAGCCATAAAAGGCACCTTCCTGTACCGAGGTGAGGTAGTCTGGCACCAGGTCCGGGCCCAGTTCGTCACGCTCGTTGACCACCGCCCACAGCTGCCCGTTGCCGGGCTGGATGGTCAGCGCGGTAGGGTTGCGCAAGCCGGTGGCATAAGGGCGGTGAGCGCCGGTGACCGCATCGATCTGCCAGACCATGGCGCGGTCTGCCTCAACTTCAAGCCCGCGCTCGGTGATGTTGCTGTTCGAGCCGATACCCACATACAGGTAGCGCCCGTCCGGGCTGGCCGCCAGTGACTTGGTCCAGTGGTGGTTGATCTGGGAGGGCAGGTCGGTGACTTTTTCAGGTGCGCCTTCGGCTTTGGTCTGGCCGTCCCGATAGTCAAAGCGCACCAATGCATCCTGGTTGGCGACATACAGCTTGCCGTCTGCCAGCGCCAGGCCGTAGGGCGCGTTGAGGTTCTCGGCAAACACGGTGTTCAGCTCGTAGGTGCCGTCACCATCGGCGTCGCGCAGCAAGGTCAGGCGGTTGCCGCCTTTGACCTGAGTGTTGCCCTTGGCCTTGATCTGGCTGGCGATAACATCCTTGGGCTTGAGCTTGGCCGCGTTGCCGCCGCGGCCCTCGGCCACCAAGATGTCACCGTTGGGCAGCACCAGCGTCTGGCGCGGTATTTTCAGGTCGCGGGCGATGGCCGTGATGCGGTAGCCCTCGGGGACTTGCGGGGTGGCATCGCCCCAGGTGGTGGGCTCGGCGATCTTCATGCTGGGCAGCAGCCCGCGTTCCGGGGCCGGCAGTTTCGGGTCGGGGCCGCGGCTCTGAGTAGCTTCGCCATCGCCACCACAACCGCTGAGCAGCAGGGCCATGCTCAAGGCGCTGAGTGCAAGTTTCATACGCGGACCTCCGTGCGCAGGCCAGCCCAGGTGGCCACGCAGGCCAGCAGGGTGACGATCACCGACAGCACCAGCCCTGACGGCATCACCGCCCAGGCATCTTTGGCGTGCTCGAAGGCATTGACCAGGCCCAGCAGCCAGGTTGCCAGCAGCACCACGAAATAGAGTTTGCGGCGCGGCGCACGCAGTAGCCCGACCAGCGCGAACAGCAGCGCCAGGCCGCTGAGCAGCAGGCCGCCGGCAATCAGCCAGGCCGCGAAGTTGCTCCACTGGATCTGGTAGCTCTGGTAATAGGCGATGTCGCTGAGCAGCCCACCGACGAACAGCGGCAGGCTGCCGGCGAGCAAGGTGCTGTGCAGCACGCCGGGGTGGCTGTAGTAGAGCGGGGCGGGGGTGGTGGTCACGGGCACTCCTTATCGGTCGGCAATCCTCAGGCGCGCGCAGGGCGCCTAATTGAGGAGTGCCGCAGGGTGCATTGGTTCAGTCGGTGTGCTGTCGCGTCTACGCCAGAAGCGGTCGCAGGAAATTGCGCTCGTAGCTCAGGATGAACCGCTGTTCGGTGGCCAGGGCGAAGGCTGCAATGCACTCAGGGTCAGACGCCGAGTCTGCCCGGTACTGCTCGTAGGCGGCCAGGCTCGGGAAGCTGAACAGCGCGTAGGCGACATTGTTGGCGCCTTCGCTTGGCAGGAAGTAGCCGTGGTGGGTGCCGCCCATGCGGTTGACGATGGGGATCCACAGCTTGGCGTAGGCCTCGAAGGCCGGAATCTGATAGGGGTCGAGGATGTACTTGAGGTGGCAGGTGACCATTGCACGCAGTCCTTTGGGTGAGCCTTTTCGGAAGGCTCACCTTACAGGCCGGTGCTTGCAGCGTCACGGGGTATCGGGCTGGCGCCAGATCAGATCCTCGGTGGCATACCCCTGTTTGCGGGCAATCTGCAGCAACTGATCGCGAGTCTGCTGGCTGACGGTTGGGGTGCGCGAGAGCAGCCACAGGTATTCGCGGTTAGGGTGTCCGACCAGTGCGACTTTGTAGTCGGGGTCGACATACAGCACCCAGTACTCACCCTTGGTCAGCCCCGGCGCCAGGCGGCTGAACCAGTTGTCGAAGCGCACCCACAGCTTGTCGGTGTTCCCGGCGACCTGGGGCTCGGCGATGCCGTGGGCATCGTTCCATTTGCCGTCGTCTTCCTTGCAGCGGTTGTTCACGTCGATGCGGCCGTCTTCACGCAGGCCGTAGTGGGCCTCGGATTGCACGCAGTTGCGCTGGAAGAACATCGGCAGGCGCGCCAGCTCGTACCAAGTGCCCTGGTAACGCTTGAGGTCAACCGATTGGGTGGTAGGTGGAGTTTGCTGCTCATCGCGCGAACTGGAGCAGCCGACCAGTGCGAGGGTGAGGCAGGACAGCAGCAGGGCCGAACGCATCGTCATGGAAACCTCCTGGAAAAAGGGAAGTGTTACAGGGTGTTCGATGCGCGGGCAGTGAGAAAGTTGTATCGAGGCGTTGCGAGTATGCTCAGGGGGTTATGCGCATTCACTGTGCGCTGGAGTGGGCTGCGCGCTCGCGCAGGCATCTCTGGTCATTGTGGGAGCGGGCTTGACCCGTGATGAGGGCAGCAGGCAGATTTGAGTTGCCTGGTCTGATGCTATCGCGGGGCAAGCCCGCTCCCACGCTTTCGGCGGCAAAGGGCTGGGTGATCAACGTTCAGCCCCAGCGTGCGGTGGGCCCAGCCCCGAGATCTCAGGCCAGCACGGCAAACCCATGGGTGCCATCGCGTTCGAGCTGGGCAATCAGCCCGAACTCCCAGTCCAGATACCCCTCCATCGCCTCGCGGGGCGCGTCGGTGCCTTCATAGGGCCGGCGGTAGCGGTCGCTGCGGGGTACGGCCAGGTGGGTTTCGCCGCTCTGCAGCGGCAGGCCGGCAGCTATCCAGCGTGCGGTACCGCCTTCGAGCACATACACCGGCACCTGGGTCAGCGCCTGCAAGTCACGGGCGGCGAAGCGCGCCAGCAGGCTGCTGCCGCAGGTCAGCACATAGCGCTGTGCTTGCGGCACGGCCTCCAGCGCTTGTGGCAACTGGGCGCGGATCGCCCAGTGGGCGCCGGGGATGTGGCGTTTGACGTAGTTGGCGCTGGTGGTGAAATCCAGCAACACCGTGCCAGCTTCGTGCAGCCAGGCATCCAGCTGTTCAACACCAATCGCCTCAACCTCAGGCACTTCAGGCAACGTTGGCTGCCATTCGCCGGGGGCGCTGAAGTCTGCTGCAGACAGCCCATCGAGCACCGCCACTTGCCACCCCATCTGTGCCAGCCATGAGGCGCTCATGTTGGCGCGCACGCCATCGTCGTCCACCAACACGATGCGAGCGCCGCGCACGCTGGCCACATGGTCGGTTTCCTGTACCAACTGCCCACCCGGTACCGAGCGGCTGCCCGGCAGGTGGCCGGCGCTGTATTGCTCGGGCGTGCGCACATCGAACAGGTACGTGGTGCGCGCCGCATCGGCCTGCCACCCAGCGAGCCCTTCGCGGTCCAGGCGCAGCACACCGGCGCGATCAGCCACCGAGCGCGCCTGGCGGGCGGCGTTGGCGCGGGTGCCGGCGCTCACCTCGGCAAAGGTGCGGCTTTGCCCGTGGGCCAGTTGCTGCCCGGCGAGGGTCCAGCCAATGGTACCGTTGCGCAGGGCCGCCACCGGGTTGGGAATGCCGGCGTTGACCAGCGACTGGGTGCCGATGATGCTGCGGGTGCGCCCTGCGCAGTTGACGATTACCTGGGTAGCTGGATCGGGCGCAAGTTCCGCCACCCGCAATACCAGCTCGGCGCCAGGCACACTGATGCCGCCAGGGATGCTCATGGTCTGGTATTCATCGAAGCGGCGCGCATCGAGCACCACCACATTGGCGTTGCCGGCAAGCAGCGCCTGAACCTGCTCGGCGCCCAGCGACGGGGTATGGCGCACGTTCTCAACCAACTCGCCAAAGGCCTTGCTGGGCACATTGACGTCGCGAAACAGCTCGCCACCCGACGCGCGCCAGCCTGCCAGGCCGCCATCCAGCACCGCCACGTTGCTATAGCCGAGCGCGAGCAGACGCTCCGCGGCCAGCACCGCCAGGCCCTCGCCATTGTCGTAGACGGTGATGGCGGTATCGCGCCGGGGCAGGCGGTCATACACCTCGATTTCGAGCTTGGACAAGGGAATGTTGGCGGCGAACAGCGGGTGGTCCTGGGCAAACGGGTCTTCTTCGCGCACATCGACCAGCGCCAGTTCCTCATGGGCCAGCAGGGCGCGGCGGATATCCTGGTAATTGCGGGTAGTCACTGAGGTCATAGGGCAGGGTTCTCTTTGGACAGGTCCCAGATGTTGGGCAGGCGGGTATTGGAGTAGCCGGAAATAAAGGTTTTTTCGCTGCCGTCCTCGGCGTACACCGCGCGCTTGACCGCGCCGATATTGCCGCCATAGACGTGGATGCTGATCGACACCTGGTCGCTGAAGGCATTGTTGACCTGGTGGATGTCGCCAATGCGTGGCGACACCGCCTCCACCTGGCCGGGCGCCAGCCGCACCGGCTCGCCCTCGGCCACCAGCGCGCCGTCGGCGCTGCGGCTGAAGCCCTGCGAGTATTCAGCACCGCGCAACATGCCGATCAGCCCCCAGACGCGATGATCGTGGATCGGCGTGCGCTGGCCAGGCCCCCAGACAAAGCTCACCACCGAAAAGCGCTGGCGCGAATCGCAATGCAACAGGTATTGCTGGTAGCGCTCGGGGTTGGGCTGGGCAAGCTCGTCGGGTAACCAGTCATCATGGGCGACCAGATTGGCCAGCAATGTGTGGCCGTGGTTTAGCAGGTTGGCTTCGTCGGGGTGCTGATCGAGCAGCGCGGCAAGGCTGTCGATGAAATGGCGCAGGCGCTCGGGGCGCAGGTTCTGGGTCATGGTGCAGGTTCGGCGATCAGGTTTCATAGCACCCTAGCAAAGCCTTGCGCTATTAACAAAATGCAAAATATGCATAAGCTAATATGCAAATAATGCATTTACAAATTTGCCGCTGTGCTTTCAAATCCAGGCATGACGTTATGCCTAAAGCGCATTTCACAGTTAATTGAATGCGCTATAGATTATAAAAGGCTTCTCGGTAAGACCAAAAAGCTATAAATAACTGCGACGAGACCGCACGCGCGGATCGCCTTACTGCCCTTGCCGGGCATCTGGAGACCCCCGTGCGCTATTTGAAACAACTCGCCGCCACCGTGCTGGCTACCTCGCTGAGCCTTAGTGCTGCTGCCCAGACCCTGGTCGTCGGTGACCAGAGCTACAACGCCCGCGCTGTCATGGAAGCTGCCGGGGTGCTCGACGACCTGCCTTATACCCTGGAATGGAAGCAATTCACCGCAGGCTCACCGGTGGCCGAGGCGCTCAATGTCGGCAGCCTCGACATCGGCCTGCTGGGTGATGCACCGCCCCTGTTTCTCGGCGCCCTAGGCGCGCCGATCAAGGTGATCGCTGTCAGCCGGCAGAACCTCGAAGGGGTTGCCATCCTCGCCCGCAAGGACTCCTCCATCCATAGCCTGCAAGACCTTCGCGGCAAGCGTGCGGCCATCTGGAAGGGATCGTGGAGCCAGCAACTGCTGTTCAGCGCCCTGGACAAGGCTGGGGTGCCGCGAGATTCCCTGGAGCTGCGCTATCTCAGCGCGCTGGACGCCTCCCACGCCCTGGACGGCGGTTCGGTTGACGTGATCGCCACCTGGGAACCCTATGTCACCCAGCAGGAGCGCCAGGGCGCGCGAGTGCTGGCCACTGCCGAAGGGGTGATCCCGGCGCAGAGCTTTGTGGTTGCCAACAGCAAGGCGGTGGACGCCAAGCGCGCGCAGATTGCGGACTTTTTGCAGCGGTTGAAAAAGGCCCGCGACTGGACCTTGAACGACCCTGCCAACACCGAGGCCTACGCCGATGCCTGGGCCAAGCGCACCCGCGCCGACCGTGACATTGCCCGCGCCTGGTTCGCCCGCGCGCGTACGGACCTTGCGCCGCTGAACCCACAGGTGATCGTCGATGCGCAGAAGACCGTGGACTTTTTTGCAGGGCTTGGGCTGATCAAGGCCTATCCGGCCAGCAGCTTGTTCGATACCTCGTTCGGGGCCGCCATCGAGCAACCGACGGTCAGCCAGCATTGAGCCAACCCGTTCCCAAGGATTCCCAATGAGCAAACGACAGATCAAACTCGGCGCCCTGACCATGGGCTGCGGCGGCCCCGGCCGGCACAATCTGTGGCTGGACCCTGAGCTACCCAGCGATGCCAGCGTCAATATCGACTGGTACATCGATATCGCCCGCCAGGCCGAAGCCGCGCTGTTCGACCTGGTGTTCATCGTCGATAGCCAGTTCATCACCCATGGCTCGCCGTCGCATTACCTCAACCGCCTGGAACCCCTGACGCTGCTTTCGGCGTTGGCGGTCAGCACCCGCCATATCGGCCTGGTCGGCACCCTGACCACCTCCTATAACGCCCCGTACAACGTTGCCCGCCGGCTGGCGTCGCTGGACCTGATCAGCAAGGGCCGCGCCGGTTGGAACGTTGTCACCAGCGGCGACGCCGGCACCGCCGGCAACTACGGCCTGGATGAGCACTACGACTACGACACCCGCTACGCCCGCGCCCAGGAGCATGTGCAGGTGGTGCAAGGCTTGTGGCAGTCGTACGAGGACGACGCATTCCCCCGTGACCGCTCGACCGGCCGCTTTCTTGACCCTGCCAAGCTGCATGCGCTCGAACACAAGGGCGAGCATTTTTCGGTGGTCGGCCCGCTGAATATCCAGCGCTCGCCACAGGGCCAGCCGGTGATTTTCCAGGCAGGTGACTCCGAGCAGGGCCGCGACCTGGGCGCCGCCACCGCTGATGTGGTGTTTACCCACGCCGCCAGCATTGAGCAGGGCCAGGCGTTCTACCGCGACATCAAGGCCCGCGCTCAACGCATGGGGCGCGACCCTGAGCAGTTGCTGGTGTTGCCGGGCGCGGAAATCTACGTAGGTGATACCGATGAGCACGCCCGCGAGATCGAGCGCCATTACCATCAGACCGACCATAGTTTCGAGCTGGCGCTCAAAGAATTCGGGCGTAACTTCGGCTGGCATGATTTCAGCCAGTACGACCTGGATGCGCCGTTCCCGCAGCAAAGCCTTGAGTACGCGCGCAGTAGTTTCTTCACCAATGCCAAGCGCATTGCCGACCAAGCGCGGGACAAGGGCTTCAGCCTGCGCCAGGCCGTGGAGTTCGGCCGCCAGTTGCGCCCAGGGGCCTTCGTGGGTTCGGCGCAGACGGTGGCGGCGAAGATGGCTGAGTGGTTCGAGGCGCGGGCGCTGGATGGCTTCAATATCTATATTGGGCACCCCGCACAGTTTCGCCGGTTCACCCAGGAAGTGCTGCCGTTGCTGCAGGAACGTGGGGTTTACCGTACGGCTTACGAGGGGACGACGCTGCGCGAGAGCCTGGGGTTGGCGATCCCGCGCTTTGCGCAATAGGTCAGCCCTGTTGCAGGGCCTTGACCACCTGTTCGACGCAGGCCTTGAGCCCGGCCACGGTATCTTCCGGGTCGCTCTCCACGACCACCAGGCGGGCCCCGGATTTTGCGATGGCTTCGGCGACTTTCGGGTCAGGCTGGCGGTGGTGCAACACCAGCGCCACGTCCTGGCCCTTGAGGTTTTCGGTCAGTGCCGTGAGCGCGGCATCATCCCATTTGTCTTCGGCCGGCAGCGGTTGCTCGACAACATCCAGGTTCAGCCCGCTGGCCAGGTAACCCAGGCGCTCGGACAGGTTCACCACGCTCAGGTTATCGACCTCGGCCAGTTGCTGCTGGCTGCTGGCGGTGAGTTCCAGCATCTGCCGCTTGAGGGCGGCAAGGTTGGTTTGAATTTTGGCTTTGTCTGCCGGCGACAGGCGCTCCAGGTCATTGGCCACCACGTCAGCCATACGCCCCAGATTGCCCGGGTTCAGCCAAGGGTAAGCGCCAAAGGCTTCGTCACCTTTTACCGCGATACCCGGCAAGGCGCCGTCTACCGGGCGCGCCGCGTCGATTTCGACGATGCGGATATTGCTGCGCCGGGCCATCGGGTACAGCGGGTCGTCGCGCCAGATCGAACGCACGCCGATCACCGCATCGGCCTTGAGCGCCGCCTTGTGCAGGCTGGCCCCGCCACGGCCGCTGAAGTACGACGGCTGGCGCGTGGCCGGCAGGTTGGCCGGCGCTGCGCGGGTCAGTTGCACCGAGGTGCCTTGCAGCAGGTTGCTGGCCAGGCTGTGGGTCAGCGCCAGGGTGGTCAGCACCTGGGTTTCGGCCGCCTGGCCCATGGCAGGCAGGCCGGCCAGCGCCAGGGCGAGGGTCAGGCGTTTGAGCAGTAGGGTCATGCCGGGTTTCCTTGCAGGCGGGGGACGAGGGCGCGGGCGAGGGCGGCGAGGGCAAAGCACACGCCGGCCACCAGAATGATCGCGGCGCCCGAGGGCACCGGCAGGTCGAAGACGATCGGCAGCAGGATGCCGAGCAGGGTGCTCAAGGTGGCAATCACCACCGAGATGAAGAAGAACCCCTTGAGGGACTGGCTCACCAGCCGTGCTGCCGCTGCCGGGATCACCAGCAGGGCACCGACCAGAATCGCGCCGATCACCTTCACCGCCGCCACGGTGACCAGCGTCACCAGCACCACGAACAGGTAGTCCAGGGTCTTTACCGCCACCCCGCGCACGGCGGCCAGTTGCGGGTTGAAGCTGGCCAGCATGATGCGGTTGTACAGCGGCAGCGCCAAAGCCAGCACCAGCGTTGCGACAATGCCCAGCACCAGCAGGTCCTGGCCGCTGACGGTCAGCACCGAGCCGAACAGCACGTTTTCGAGGATGTGCACGTTGATCTTGCCAGCCAGCATCAGCAGCAGGCTGGCGCCCAAGGCCAAGGATACCGAGAGAAACACCCCGATCAGCGTGTCTGGCGACAGCCCGGTGCGGTTGCGCAGGTAATTGAGCAGAATGCCGAACAGCAGGCAGTAGCCGAACAGGCTGCCGTAGGGACCGGTATAGGGCTCACCCAGCAGGATGCCTATGGCAACGCCCGTCAGCGCGGCGTGGCCGACCGCTTCGGAGAAAAACGCAAAGCGCTTGACCACCACCAGCGTGCCCAGCCCGCCCAGCACCGGGCCGATCATCAGCCCGGCGAGCAGGGCGTTGACCACAAAACCGTAGGCCAGCGCTTCTGGCAGGTAGCCGGCGGTAGCCCAGTGCTGGATCAGTTCGCGGAAAGCTTCGTAAGTCATCAGGCAAGGCTCTCGCTGCGCGGGTGAACGGAAAACAGCCCAAGCAGCCGCTCAGGCGTCAGTGCCTCGGCGGGTGGGGCATCGAACAGCACTTTGCGGCTCAGCCCGGTGACCCGGTCGGCCAGGCGCAGCACCGCTTCCAGGTCGTGCTCGATCCACAGCACCGTGGTGCCGGCCTTGCGCCAGCCGTGCAGCAGTTGCTCGAACACCCGAATACCCGCCTCATCCAGCGCCGACATCGGCTCGTCCAGCACCAGCAGTTGCGGCTCGGGAATCAACCCCTGGGCCAGCAGCACGCGCTGGCGCTCACCGCCCGACAGCGCGCCCATGCGCCGCTTGCGCTTGTCGAGCATGCCCACCTGGGCCAGCGCCGCGTCGATGGCCGGGCGCACACGCCGTGACAGGCCCAGGAACGCTGGCCGGCGCTGGCACATGGCAGCCATGAAATCGTCGACGGTCATGGGTAGGCCGCGGTCGAACTCCAGCGCCTGCGGCACATAGCCGATCACTTCGCCGGCGCTTGGCCAGTGCAAGGTCAACTGGCCCTGGTGCGGCATTTGCCCAAGCAGGGTCTTGATCAACGAGCTCTTGCCGCCGCCGTTGGGGCCGACGATGGCGTGCACGCTGCCGGGGGCGACGCTGAACGCGACGTTTTCCAGGATGCGCGTGCGGCCCAAGGTCAGGTCGATGCCGGCGAACTCGATGCGCGGCCCTGCCGCCAGGGGCAGGTTGGCTGCGGCGGTCACGCGCGGTTCTCCTGAATGGCCTGCACCACGGTATCGAGGTTGCGCTTCATTTCGACTTCGTACTTGTCCTTGGTGTATTCGCCGTAGGAGATATGTGTCAGCGGGTAGATGCGCACCCCCGACTCACGCTGGATGGTCTCGACATAGGCGGAAGGGAAGTCCATTTCCGAGAAGATCACCTTCACGTCCAGCGCCTTGAGCTGGTCGATGGTCTTCTTCAGTTGCGCAGGGCTCGGCTCGATGCCGTGTGCCGGTTCCACCACGGCGGTGACCTCAAGGCCGAAGTCGCGCACCAGGTAGTCGTAGGCGGCGTGGATGGTGGCCACGCGGAAGGTCGCGTCCGGCGCCTGGGTCACCTTGGCCAGGGCGTCGGCGCGCAGCCCACGCAGGCGCTTGGCGTAGGCGCGGGCGTTTTGCTGGTAAAAGCGGGCGTTGTCGGGGTCGAGCTTGCCCAGTTCGCGGGCGATGTTGTTCACCTGGGCGATGGTGGCGCTGATCGACAGGAAGGTATGCGGGTTGACCACTTTGCCTGCCCCGCGCGCGGCGATGCCGGTGGCGGCCAGCAGTGGCACGTTGGCGTTGGACTCGATGGTCTTGATATCGGGTTTTTCGCTGGCCGCGATCATGCGGTCGGCAAAATCGTCATGGCCCACGCCATTGAGCACGACCACATCGAGGCTGCCGATACGCTTGATGTCTTCTGCGCGCGGTTCGTAGGCGTGCGGGTTGAAGCCTGCGGGAATCAGCGGCACCACCTCGGCCTTGTCGCCGACGATGTTGCTCACATAGCTGTAGTAAGGGTGCAGGGTGATGCCGATGCGCAGCGGCTTGCCGTTGTCGGCGAGGGCCACGGCGGGGAGGGTGGCAGCCAGAAGCAGCGCCAGGGCGCGGGCGAAGCGGAACATGGGCAGGTCCTTGGGTTCAGTGGCGATGTTGGCGGGTAACCCCGGCATCGTAGTGGGTGACGACCTGCTGCCAGCCGGCGGCGATCAGCGTATTCGGGTCGAGGGCATCGGGCGTCACGGCGGCGCTGTCGCGGCGCAGCCAGACATCGGGCTGGGCGGCGCTGTCCTGCGCCACGATCAGCACGAAGCTGCCGGCCACTTGCGGGTCCTGGCTGCGGCCCAGATACGCCCCGCCTGGCAGTTGCGACCATTGGTGGTTGCCACGGCTCTGGCTGCTGGCATCCACAGCGAAGGGTGGCAGGCCTTCTTCGGCCAGGGCAGCAACGCTCGGGGCGGTGCCGGTTTCGTCGCCCAGGGCGCGAATTTCCTCAGCGGCGACCCACAGGTCGGTGTGCAGGCCCTGTTCGGCGGCATTCAGGTCGCGGCGGGCATCAAGCTGATGGGCGGCGATGGGCTGCTCGTCCTCACGCTCGCCGCGCAGCGACACCACGCCTGCGGCCAGCGCCATGATCAGCAGCGCGGCCAGCAACACGTACAGGGTTTCGTGCCCGGCGCCGGCCGGGCGTATCACCTGGGCGCGGCTCATGGTGCACCGATGTCGGCATGGTCCACTTCGACCACGTGGCCGGGGCCGGCATCGAACAGCACATAGAATTCGCCGTCGGGGCGCTTGAACGACAGCGTGGAGTCTGCGCCCAGCTTGCTGGCGACCAGCACCTGCTCGTCATAGCCGATCACATCCAAGGTCACGCCGGGGGCGCCGCTGCCATCGGAGAAGCCGCCCTTGCAGGTGATCTGCTCGCCGCTTTCGGTGCATTCGCACATGGGGTTGTGCGCCAGCGCCGGGGTGGCGGCCAGCAACAGGCAGGGCAGGGCGAGCCTGCGCATCAGGTGTTTCATTTGTTGCCTCCTTGTTTCTCGAGCCAGGCTGCGGTGGCAGGCGAGGCTTTGGCCAGCGGCACCGACGCCTGGTACATCTTGCCGTCCCAGCCTTCGATGGTGACCCAGATGTCGGCATCCGGGCGGGTGCGCGGCGGGATTGGCAGGTTGGTGCCCATGCGCGAGGGCGGGCCAAAGAAGATGCTGCCAGCAGCGCGCAGGCTGCGCGGTTTGCCGATGCGCAGGTAGATGGCCTTGACCCCTTCGGCGCAGGTGTTGCACTGCGCGGCGTTGAACGCCTTGAAGTCACCTGCCGGGCCGTCGGCGCGCGGGGCCTCATCGCGCAGCTCGGCCAGGTCCAGGGTCCAGCGCCCCACTTGCAGGCCTTGCACCACGTTGGCGCCCAGGCCGCTGTCACCACGGAACAGACTGGCATCGGCGAAGTACTTGGGCATGAAGCCCAGCGGGATCAGAATCAGCAGGATGTTCAGGTGGAAGCGCCACTTCAGCCACCACTGCTTGAAGCCGCCTTGCGGCAAGGTGTGCGCCTGGCTCATGGCTGGGCCTCCAAGGTGGTTTCACGCGCAGGCTTGGCCCGCGCCGGGCGCTCGGCGCGCTTGAGTGCAGCGGCGGTGGCGTGGGCGGTGCGCTTGGTCCAGATCAGCAGGCCGCTGAGCACCATCAGTGTCAGTACCAGGCCGAAGAAGAACCAGATCAGTTTGATTGCCAGCCCGCCGAAATCGCCGGTGTGCAGCGGGCGCATCGACTCGGTAACGAACTCCAGGGTGGAACGGTCGCTGAGCAGGAACTGGCTGTCGACGTTGCGCGTATAAGGGTTGACCTCGGCGGTCTGATACATCAGCGGGTACCAGCCGCGCCCGCCCATGCTCATGTGGCTGTAGGCGGTGGCCGGCAATGAAATGAACGTGACGTCCAGGCCAGGGATGCTCTGGGTGGCGATGCGCGCGGCTTCGTCCAGGTCGATGCGCGGTGCCGGGCTGCCATCGGCGGTCTGTGGCACTTGCTCACGTGCGATCACTGGCACGATCGGCTCGGTGGAGATGGTCACATGGTTGTCGCCAAGGATCGCCTGGATCAGGAACCAGGTGCCGGTAATCGAAATGACCGCGATGAACCAGATCGACCACACCCCAGCCAGGCGGTGCACGTCACCCCAGAAGATTCGCGAGCCGTGGCCGGTGCGCACCGGCTTGAAGAAGCCGCGCCAGAACTTCTTGTACACCACAAGCCCGGTCACCAGCGAAGCCAGCATCGGCAGGCCGAGCAATGACACCAGGTACCAGCCCCAGCTGTAGCCGTTGGTGAACGGCACCAGCCACCAGCCATGCAGGGCGCGGGTGAAGGCCTCGAAGTCAAAGTCCGGCCGCTGGCCCTGGATCGCCCCGGTGTACGGGTTGACGTAGAGCAGGGCGCTGGTGCCATCGGCGCGGGTCACTGAGGCCTGTAGGGCAAAGTGCGAGCCGTCGGGCTGGCTGATGAACCGTACCGAGGTGTCCGGCTCGGCCTTTTGCATGGCCTCGTAGACCTGCTGGAAGCTCAGGCGCTCGCCGGCGTCATCCGGCTTGCTGGCGCGCACATCAGCGTTGGCCAGCCAGACGATCTCCTGGCTGACCACCGCCAGCATGCCGGTGAAGCACACGATCAGCACAAAGAACCAGATCGGCAGGGCGAGCCAGCTGTGCACCAGGAACCACAGCTTGGATTTGGATTTCTTTTTCGGTTGTTGGGCCATCAGTCGGTCTTCTGCATAAAAAGTGCGGTCGAGCATGAGCTCAACCGAGAAGGCTGCACTAATTAAGACGAATGAGAATGAGAAACCTGCAAGGTTAAATGCAAGCAAATGTTTCAAGGCTCCCCGCAGGTGTGTCTGGGAGCCAGGGCGGGAGTTAATTTTTCCCAGGTTGTATCCGTTTCGTAGGGATAGCCGGGCACTGCCCGTGGTACCCCACTCGTACGGAAGCAACCTGATGAATGCCGAAAAGTCCCTGCAACTGGCCCGCCGTTTCATTGAACTGCCGCTGGAAAAGCGCCGCGCGTTCCTCGAGACCCTGGGCAAGGAAGGCATCGATTTTTCCCAGTTTCCCATTCCGGCCGCCGTCCAGGTGCCTGACCGCCAAGCGTTGTCCTATGCCCAGCAGCGAATGTGGGTGCTGTGGCAGATGGATCGCCACAGCGGCGCGTACAACTTGCCTGGAGCCGTGCGACTGACCGGGCATCTTGATGAGTCTGCGCTCGAGCAGGCGTTCGCCACGTTGCTGGACCGCCATCAGAGTCTCACCACCGTTTTCAAGACCCTGCCCGACGACAGCCTGGAGCAGGTTCATCGCCCGTCAGAGCACGTGCTGATCACCCGGGTCGACCTGCAGGCGCTGGCCGAGGCCGAGCGTGAGGCGCAGGTGCGCGCTGAAGCCGAAGCCGAGTCGCTGCGCCCGTTCGATCTGGAACAGGGGCCACTGCTGCGCATTCGCCTGCTGCGCTTGGCCGCGCAGGAGCACGTGCTGCTACTGACGCTACACCACATCGTGTCTGATGGGTGGTCGATGAATGTGCTGATCGATGAGTTCAGCCGCTGCTATGACGCCTTCGCGGCCGGGCAGTCGCCGCAGCTGGCGGCGTTGCCGATCCAGTACATCGACTACGCGCTGTGGCAGCGCCGTTGGCTTGAGTCCGGCGAGCTGCAACGCCAGCTTGGCTACTGGCAAGCGCAGCTGGGTGAAGAGCATCCGGTACTGGAACTGCCTGTCGACCATGCCCGGCCGGCCACCCCGAGCCTGCGTGGCGAGCGCCATGCGTTCCAGGTCGATGCAGCCCTTGCCGAGCAGGTGCGCAGCTTCGCCCGTCAGAACAATCTCACCCCATTCATGGTCATGCTTGGTGCCTTCGGGCTGCTGCTGCAGCGCTATACCGGCCAGTGCGACGTACGTATCGGCAGCCCGGTCGCCAACCGCAACCGCAGCGAAGTCGAGGGGCTGATCGGGTTGTTCGTCAATACCCAGGTACTGCGCCTGCAACCAGATGTGCAGGCGGACGTGCAGGCCTATCTGCAAGATGTCCGGCAGGTCGTACTAGGTGCCCAGGCGCACCAGGATCTGCCTTTCGAGCGCTTGGTCGAGGCGCTCAAGGTTGAGCGCAGCCTCAGCCATGCGCCGCTGTTTCAGGTGATGTACAACCATCAGCCGCAGGTCGCCGACCTGGCAACCGTCACCCTGGCGTGTGGGCTTCAACTCTCAAGCCTTGCCTGGCGCAGCCGCACGACACAGTTCGACCTGAGCCTGGATACCTACGAGCAGGGCGGGGCTTTGCATGCCGCGTTCACCTATGCTCGCGACCTGTTCGAGCCCGCTACCATCGCAGGCATGGCGCTACATTGGCAGGCACTGCTGCAGGCGCTGATCACCCAGCCGCAAAGCGCATTGTGGCAGTTGCCGATGCTCGATGCGGCCACCCGCAACTGCCTGCTGCATACCTGGAACGCTACTGAGCGCGAGTACCCGTTGGCGCGCGGCGTGCACCAGCTGTTCGAGGATCAGGTGTTGCGTGCTCCCGACGCTGTGGCAGTAGTGTTTGGTGATACCACCCTCAGTTACGCAGAGCTCGATGCCCGGGCCAATCGCCTGGCGCACTTGTTGCGAGCCCACGGCGCCGGAGCCGACAGCCTGGTTGGTATCAGCGTGCTGCGCAGCGTGGAAATGGTGGTCGGGCTGATGGCCATCCTCAAGGCTGGCGCTGCCTATGTGCCGCTGGACCCTGAGTACCCGCAGGAGCGCCTGGCCTACATGATCGAGGACAGCGGCATCGGCCTGTTGCTGACCCAGCAGGCGCTGCAAGGGCAACTGCCTGTGCCGACGGGCGTGCAGTGCCTGGCGCTGGATGGGCTGGCGCTGGACGATCAGCCCGACACTGCGCCGGTGCTGAGCATCGACCCGCAGCAGTTGGCGTACGTCATCTATACCTCAGGCTCCACCGGCCGCCCGAAAGGCGCCGGCAACAGCCACCAGGCCCTGGCCAACCGCCTGCACTGGATGCAGCAGGCGTATGCGCTCGACGCCGGCGATACCGTGCTGCAAAAGACCCCGTTCAGTTTCGACGTGTCGGTCTGGGAGTTTTTCTGGCCGTTGATGACCGGCGCACGCCTGGCCGTCGCTGCGCCGGGTGAGCATCGTGACCCGGCGCGGTTGATCGAGACGATTCGACGCCACCAGGTCAGCACCCTGCATTTTGTGCCGTCGATGCTGCAAGCCTTCATCCATGAGCCGGGTGTCGAGGCCTGCGACAGTCTGCGGCGCATCGTCTGCAGTGGCGAGGCGTTGCCGGTGGATGCCCAGGAGCAGGTGTTCGCCAAGCTGCCAGGGGCGGGGCTGTACAACCTGTATGGTCCCACCGAGGCGGCCATCGACGTCACCCACTGGACCTGTATCGACGAAGGCCGCGACAGCGTGCCGATTGGCCAGCCGATTGCCAATATCCGCACCTACGTGCTTGATGCCGGCCTCGAACCGGTCGCGCCCGGCGTCTACGGTGAACTGTACTTGGGCGGTATCGGCCTTGCGCGCGGCTACCATCGCCGCCCGGCGCTTACCGCCGACCGTTTCGTCGCCGACCCATTCGTTGCCGGCCAGCGCCTATACCGCACCGGCGACCGGGTGCGCCAGCGCGCCGACGGGGTGATCGAGTATCTGGGGCGCTTCGATCACCAGGTCAAGATTCGCGGTCTGCGCATCGAGCTTGGCGAAGTCGAAGCGCGCCTGGCCCAGCATGGCTGGGTGCGCGAGGCGGTGGTGCTGGCCGTCGATGGCAAGCAACTGGTGGCCTACCTGGTGCTCGACGAGGCACCCGAAGGCTGGTCGCAGGTGCTCAAGGAATGGCTGTTGCAGGCGCTGCCGGAATTCATGGTGCCTAGCCACCTGATGGCGCTCGAGCGCTTCCCGCTGACACCCAACGGCAAGCTCGACCGCAAGGCCCTGCCACAGCCCGAAGCTGCACCTCGTGGTGCCTTTGCTGCCCCTGAAAACGCTGTGCAATGCACCCTGGCGCAGGTCTGGGGTGACGTGCTCGGCGTGGCCGAAGTGGGGCTGGATGACAACTTCTTCGAGCTTGGCGGTGACTCGATCATCGCCATTCAGGTGGTTGGCCGTGCACGGCGCCAAGGCTTGCAGTTCAGCCCGCGTGACCTGTTCCAGTACCAGACCGTGCGCGGCCTGGCCGGAGCAGTCGGGCGCGAGCCGTCGCTTGTGCTGGAACAGGCGCCTGCTACCGGGGCGGTAGCCTTGAGCCCGATACAAAGGCACTTCTTCGAACAACCCATCGCTACCCGCCAGCACTGGAACCAGTCGCTGCTGCTCCGCGCGCGCCAACCCCTGCAGGCCCAGGCGCTGGCTGCTGCGCTAGGCGATGTAGTCAACCAGCACGACGCACTGCGGCTGCGTTTCGAAGCCTCGGCGCACCGCTGGCAGCAGCAGTACGGCGCAGCCGGCGAGCAGCTCGAACTGTGGCAACGCCAGGCGGGCGATGCCCTGGCCCTGACCGCCCTGTGCGAGCAAGCCCAGCGCAGCCTGGACCTGGCCAACGGCCCGCTGCTGCGCGCCCTGCTGGTGGACATGGCCGATGGCGGCCAGCGGCTGCTGCTGGTCATTCATCACCTGGTGGTTGACGGCGTGTCCTGGCGGATCCTGCTCGAAGACCTCGAGCACGCTTATGCGGCGCGCCTGGTACAGCGCGAACCGGCACTGCCGGCGCGCACCAGCAGCTATCAGGCCTGGTCTGCGCAGTTGCAGCAGCAGGTGCCGGCGTTCCTGGCGCAGCTGCCGTACTGGCAGGCGCAGCAGGTCGATGGCACGCTGCCATGCGAGCGCCCGGACGCGGCAATGACTAACCGCCATGCCGTCAAGGTGCAAACCCGCCTGTCGCCTGAGCGCACCCGGCAGTTGCTACAGGCTGCGCCTGCCGCCTACCGCACCCAGGTCAACGATCTGCTGCTGACGGCGTTGGCGCGGGTCATCTGCCGCTGGAGTGGCCAGCAGGCAGCGTTGGTGCAATTGGAAGGGCATGGCCGCGAGGAATTGTTCGAAGGCCTCGACCTGACCCGCAGCGTCGGCTGGTTCACCAGCCTGTATCCGGTGCGGCTGGCACCCCAGGCGAGCTACGGCGATTCGATCAAGGCCATCAAGGAGCAACTGCGTGCGGTACCGGACAAAGGCATCGGCTACGGCGTGCTGCGCTACCTGGCCGACGCCCCCGTGCGCGAGGCCTTGGCGGGCCTGGGTGAAGCGCGCATCACCTTCAATTACCTGGGCCAGTTCGACAGCCAGTTCGATGCCCAGGCGCTGCTGGCGCCGGCCACCGAGCGCGGCGGTGATGGCCAGGACCCCGACGCCCCGCTGGCCAACTGGCTGACCCTGGAAGGGCAGGTCTACAACGGCGAGCTGGCGTTGCAATGGGGCTTTAGCCGCGAAATGTTCGACCCTGCCACCATCGAAGGGCTGGCGGCCACCTACGAGCAGGAACTCGACGCGCTGATCGGGCACTGCCTGCAGGTGCCTGCCGGGCAATGCTCGCCGTCGGACTTCCCCTTGGCACGTATCACTCAGGCGCAACTGGACGCGCTGCCGCTGCCGGGCCACGCCATCGAAGACGTCTACCCGCTCTCGCCGATGCAGCAGGGCATGTTCTTCCATGCCCTCTATGACCAGCAGGACGGCGCCTACATTAACCAGTTGCGCCTGGATATCGGCGGCCTCGACCTCGAGCGCTTCACCCAGGCCTGGCAGGCCGCGCTGCAGCGCCATGAAATCCTGCGCAGCAGTATCCACTGGGAAGGGCTGGACAGCGCCCATCAGGTCGTACAGCACACCCTGGCGTTGCCGCTGCAGATCATCGAGTCGCCCTCCAGCACTCTGGATGCCCTCGCACAACGCGAGCTCGACCAGGGCTTCACGCTGTCCAGCGCGCCATTGTTCCGCTTGAAGCTGGTGCGCAGCGGCGCCGATGACTGGCACCTGATCTACACCAGCCACCACATCCTGCTCGATGGTTGGAGCAACGCACAGCTGCTGGCGCAGGTGATTCAGCACTATGTCGGCGAGCAGACGGCGGCGCCTGCCGGGCGCTTCCATGACTATCTGGCATGGCTGCAGGGCCAGGATGCCCAGGCCGGCGAGCAGTTCTGGAAAACTCGCCTGAGCGCCTTGCCGGCCCCCACGCTGCTCGCCCAGGCCCTGCGCCGCCCGCAGGCCGGCGCCGGGGCAGGGCAGTTGCAGGCGCAGATCGACCCAGCCGAGGCTGCACAGCTGGAACAGTTCGCGCGCCGCCACAAGGTCACCCTCAACACGATGTTCCAGGCCGCCTGGGGCTTGCTGCTGCAGCGCCTGACCGGCCAGGCCTGCGTAGCCTTCGGCGCGACAGTGTCCGGGCGCTCGGCGCCGTTGCCGGGGATCGACGACCAGTTGGGGTTGTTCATCAATACCCTGCCGGTATTGGTCGACGCCGCACCGAACCAGCCGGTAGCGCAGTACCTGGCGGATGTCCAGGATTTCAACCTGCAACTGCGTGAGTTCGAGCATGTGCCGTTGTACGCGGTGCAAGGGTGGGCAGGCCAGCAAGGCGTCGCGTTGTTCGACAGCCTGCTGGTGTTCGAGAACTTCCCGGTGGCCGAGGCCTTGCGCCAGGGCGCGCCGGCGGGCTTGCGCTTCGGTACGGTGAGCAATCACGAACGCACCCATTATCCAATGACCCTGGGCATTGAGCTGGGCGATGGGGTCAGCCTTGAATTCAGTTACGACAGCGCGCTGTTCGAGGCCACACAGGTCGCCCGACTGCATGCCGGGCTGCGCCACCTGCTGGCGCAGATGCTCGCCGCACCTGCCGCGCCCGTAGGCACGTTGCAACTGCTCGATGCGCCGGCACGTGCCGCCATGCACGCCCAGAGCCAGGGCCCGGCGCTGCCCCCCGGCAGCCCGGCGTTGGTGCACCAGCGCATCGCTGCACAAGCCGCCCGCCACCCGCAGGCCCTGGCGTTGCAATGCGGTGCCGCCCGCTTGAGCTACGCCGAGCTCGACGCCCAGGCCAACCGCCTGGCACATGCCCTGATCGCCGAGGGGATACGCCCAGGCCAGCGCATCGGCCTGGCGCTGCGCCGGGGGCCGCAGTTGATCGTCAGCTTGCTTGCCGTGCTCAAGAGCGGCGCCGTCTATGTGCCGCTGGATGCGCATTATCCGCACGAGCGCCTGGCCTACATGGTCGCGGACAGCCGCCTGGACCTGCTGCTGTGCGACGAGGGCTTGCTCGACGGGCTGGCACTGCCGCCAGGGCTGCGCCGCCTCGAGCTGGATCGGTTGCGTGCACAGTCGGCATCGTGTCCGGCGCATGATCCGCAAGTGCCGGTAGCGGACGGCCAGTTGGCCTACGTCATCTACACCTCCGGTTCCACCGGCCGGCCCAAGGGCGTAGCTATAAGCCATGCGGCGCTGCGCGAATTCAGCGACAGCGCCACGGCCTACTCGCGGCTGCAGGCCGATGACCGCGTGTTGCAGTTCGCCACGTTCAGCTTCGACGGCTTCGTCGAGCAGTGCTACCCACCGCTGTGCGCGGGTGCTGCGCTGGTGATGCGCGGCGAAGAACTGTGGGACACCGACCAGTTGGCGCAGTTGCTTGTCGAGCAGCGGGTGACCCTGGCGGATTTGCCAGCGGCATATTGGCACATGCTCGCCAAGAGCTCTGCCAGCCAGCCTGGGCGTGGCCTTGGCCAACTACGTCAGGTCCACGTCGGTGGCGAGGCGATGTCGGTCGAAGGCCTGCGCCTGTGGCACGCGGCGGGGCTTGGCGGCATCGCACTGGTCAACACCTACGGCCCGACCGAGGCCACCGTGGTATCCAGTGTGCATGACTGCCGCCTGGACGACGCCCGCGATGCCTATGGCGTGCCGATTGGCCGGGCCATCGCCGGCCGTTCGCTGTATGTGCTGGACAGTGCCGGGCAGTTGCTGCCGGCCGATGGCGTCGGCGAGCTGTGCATCGCCGCGCCGACCTGCCTGGCCCAGCAGTATTTCGACCGCCCGGGGCTGACCGCCGAACGCTTCCTGCCTGACCCGTATGCCGCTGAACCCGGCGCGCGGCTGTACCGCAGTGGCGACCTGGCGCGATACACCGAGGACGGCGTGCTGGAATACGTCGGGCGTATCGACCATCAGGTGAAGATTCGCGGCATGCGCATCGAGATGGGCGAAATCGAGGCCTGCCTGCACGCTCAGGAGACCGTGCGCGAGGCGGCAGTCCTGGCCGTCGACGGCCCGACCGGGGCGCAGTTGGTGGCTTATCTTGTGCCGGCAACGGTGAACCCGGCCGAAGGCTGGCTGCAAGCGCTGCGCAGCGCCCTGGCCGAGTCGCTGCCGGACTACATGCTGCCTACCCACCTGCTGGTGCTGCCGCGCCTGCCGCTGAACAACAACGGCAAGCTCGACCGCGCCGCCCTGCCGGCGCCGGATTTCAGCGCCGCACAACAAGCCTACGAGGCCCCACGCACGCCGCTGCAACGGCAGGTGGCGGACATCTGGGCGCAGGTGCTCAAGGTCGAAAGCGTCGGCCTTGGCGACGGCTTCTTCAGCCTGGGCGGCCATTCGTTGCTGGCCACAGAAGTGATTGCCCGTATGCGCCACAGCCTGGGCCTGGAAGTGCCACTGCGGCGCTTGTTCGAGCAGCCGACCCTGGGTGCCTTCGTCGACGGCTGCTTGCAACTGGACGCTGCACCGCTGCCGGCCATCCCAGTATTGCCGCGCGATGCGGCGCTGGCGGTGTCCTATGCCCAGGAGCGCCAGTGGTTCCTTTGGCAGATGGACCCGCACAGCGCTGCCTACAACGTCCCAGTGGCCCTGCGCGTGCATGGCCGGCTGGATGTGCAGGCGTTGCAGGCGGCCTTCGATCACGTCATCACCCGCCATGAGCCACTGCGCACGACCTTCGATGACCGTGGCGGGCAACTGCGCCAGTTCATTCACCCGTCACTCAGCCTGCCTGTTGCGCTGGAACACCTGCCCGCGCACGACGATGCTGCCGTGGCGGCGTGGGTGGATGCCCAGGTGCGTGAACCGTTCGACCTGGTGCGTGGGCCGTTGCTGCGGGTCAAGCTGGCGACGTTGAGCGAGCAGCAGCACGTGCTGGTGATCGTTCAGCATCACATCGTGTCCGACGGCGCCTCGCTCGAGGTGCTGGTCGATGAACTGCTGCTCGGCTACCAGGGCCGTCAGGGTGAAGCACTGCCGGTGCAATACGCCGACTACGCGGCCTGGCAGCGGCAGTGGCTCGACAGTGGGGAGCGGGCGCGGCAACTGGCCTACTGGACCGCGCAGCTTGGCGCGCAGCAGCCGGTACTGGAACTGCCGTTCGACCGCCCGCGCCCGGCGCGTCGGCGCCTGCAGGGCGCTCACCATCAGTTCCACCTGAGCCAGGGCTTGAGCACGGGCCTGCACCAGCTGGCCAAGGCCCAGGATGCGACCCTGTTCATGCTGTTGCTGTCGGCGTTCCAGGCATTGCTGCACCGCTACAGCGGCCAGCACGATATTCGCGTGGGGGTGCCGGTGGCCAACCGTAACCGCGCCGAGACCGAGCGCCTGATTGGTTTCTTCGTCAACACCCAGGTGCTGCGCGCCGAAATCGACAGCACCCAGGGCTTCACGGGGTTGCTGCGCCAGACCCGCCAGGCGGCACTGCACGCCCAGGCCCATCAGGACCTGCCGTTCGAGCAATTGGTCGAGGCTCTGGCGCCTGAGCGCAACCTCAGCCACAGCCCGCTGTTCCAGGTGCTGTTCAACCACCAGCACGCGGCGAACGGCGAGCGTGAGTGGGGCGATTTGCGTATCGAGCCGCTGCAGTGGGACAGCGCCACGGCGCAGTTCGACCTGGTGCTGGATACCAGCGAGACCGCGCAAGGCCTGGTGGTGTCGCTGGCGTATGACACCGACCTGTTCGATCGCGCGACCATCGAGCGTATGGCCGGGCATTTCACCAACCTGTTGCAGGGCATCGTCGCCCAGCCTGAGCAAGCCGTGGCCGAGCTGCCGTTGCTGGGCACTGCCGAGCGTGAGCGCACCCTGCTGACCTGGAACGCGACGGCCGAGCAGTACCCGCTGGATCAGAGCATCCAGCAGCTGATCGAGGCGCAGGTGCTACGCACGCCTGAGGCGCCGGCGTTGGCTTTCGGTGCAACCACACTGAGCTATGCCCAGCTCAACGCCCGCGCCAACCGCCTTGCGCATCACCTGATTGCGCTGGGTGTTGGCCCCGATGTGTTAGTGGGCATTGCCGTTGAGCGTTCCGTTGAAATGGTGGTGGGCCTGCTGGCGATTCTCAAGGCCGGTGGCGCCTATGTACCGCTGGACCCTGAATACCCGCAGGACCGCCTGAGCTACATGATCGAAGACAGCGGCGTCGAGCTGCTGCTGACCCAGAGCCATCTGGCGTTGCCGCTGGCCGAAGGCGTGCGGACGCTGGCGTTGGATGTCGATCATGGCGCTGAGGATGCGACGAATCCAAACGTATCGGTCTGCCCGGAAAACCTGG
>NZ_JABWRG010000078.1:0-24044 GCF_014268825.1 Pseudomonas sp. SWRI51
AGCCCTGAAAACCCAAGGGGCTGCTGCGCAGCCCAACGCGGGGCAAGCCCGCTCGCCACAAGGAGATATGTCTGGCGGGAACAGGGTTGTACAAAACCATCAAACTGCTCAGGTCAATCAGCCGCGGGCCTTGTCGATGATCTCGATGTAGTCCGGCGCGGTGCGCTGGTCGGCGATCACTTCGGCGAAGGTCTTGCCGTGCTCATCCTTGCCATCGACATCGAAGCCCGCCTCGACGAAGAAGCCGACAAAGCGCTCGAAGTCGTCGATACGCAGCCCACGGTAGGCTTTGATCAGCTTGTGATGCGATGGCGAAGTCACGCCATCGGCTGGCTCGAATTGCAGAAACGCCTTGATGTAGTCGTCGCTGATTTCATCGCCAATTATTTGTTTCTTGTCTTTACGCATCGCCGGCTCCCACTGAATCATCACGGAATTTCGAAGGCCGGCAGTGTACCCCTCGCCCGCCTCGGGCCTCAACGCGTACGTACGGTGCCGGTGTGCAGGTCGGCCCAGATGTGGCCGTTGGGGTAGCTCAGAAACTGCACATACAGGGTTTCGTTGCGCAGCAGGTCCATGATTACCCGGTAGTCAGCCATGGGGTAGTTGAGCGTCAGGGTGCGCGTCTTGTCGTCGTAGACCGGCTTTTTCAGGCTCTTGCCACCCTCACCATCGAAGTTGAGCAACACCTGATTGATGGTGGCGCCCTTGTTCATCGGCTTGCCCTTCAGGCGCATCTGCAACGATGCGGTGATCGGGATCGGCTGCTGGTCGGACTGGCGCTGGGTGCCAACCACGACCGAATAGTCGGTGACTTGCAGCAGTTGCTGGGCGGTCGGTGCTTCCTGGCGCAACGACAGGTCATCAGCGGGCAGGAACTGGCTGTGCAGCGGGGCCGCAGAGAGTGGCAGGCTCAGCGCCAGCAGCAGAGGGAAAATCGCGCGCATGTGAGGCTCCTTGGCATGAGGAGGCACTCTAGCATGGTGGGTTTGCCGCTATAGGGCTGATTGCATGCCGCCGCCGGCGGTGGCGGCATGCGCGAGGCAGCGTTACAGGCCTTTGACGGCGAAGATGCCATTGGCGTTGCGCCAGTAGCCTTTGTAGTCCATCCCGTAGCCGAAGATATAACGGTCGATGCACGGCAGGCCGGCATAGTTGGCCTTCAGGCCCGGGCTGGCCTTGCGATCGTGGTCCTTGTCGATCAGCACTGCGGTGTGCACCGAACGGGCGCCGGCGTGCTTGCAGAACTCGATGATGGCGCTGAGGGTGTGGCCCTCGTCGAGAATGTCATCGACGATCAGCACGTCGCGGTCGATGAACGAAACCTCAGGCTTGGCCTTCCAGAACAGCTCGCCGCCGCTGGTCTGGTTGCGGTAGCGGGTAGCGTGCAGGTACGAGGCTTCGAGCGGGAACTGCAAATGCGTGAGCAGCTTGCCGGCGAAGATCAAGCCGCCGTTCATCACACAGAACACCACGGGGTTCTTGTCGTGAAGGTCGGCGCTGATCTGCTCGCCGACCTCGGCGATGGCCGCCTCGACCTGAGCTTCGGTGTAAAGGCAGTCAGCCTCGTGCATCACTTGACGGATGTGCTCTAGATCGGCGGACATGGCGCTCTCCAGGGGGTGCAGTTTGGAAAAGCGGGCAAAGGTACGCATCCGCTCGGCCCAGATCAAGCCTTTCTGGACTAACGTGCACAATGACTGCACGACAGCAAAGACTGAATAGATTAATCTAGCGCGGTTTTTTTGCCCGCCTTCCGGAGCCCCCCATGCCTATTCGTGAGATCCGCCATCCGCTGATCCGCCACAAGCTCGGCCTTATGCGCCGCGCCGATATCAGCACCAAGAATTTTCGCGAACTCGCCCAGGAAGTCGGCGCGCTGCTGACTTATGAAGCCACCCAGGACCTGCCGCTCGAAAACTACGAAATCGACGGCTGGTGCGGCAAGGTACAAGTCGAGAAAATCGCCGGCAAGAAGATCACCGTGGTGCCTATTCTGCGCGCCGGTATCGGCATGCTCGACGGCGTCCTCAGCCTGATCCCGGGTGCCAAGGTCAGCGCCGTCGGCGTGGCCCGCAACGAGGAAACCCTCGAAGCGCACACCTACCTGGAAAAGCTCGCCCCCGACATCAACCAGCGCCTGGCCCTGATCATCGACCCGATGCTGGCCACCGGCGCCTCTATGGTCGCCACCATCGACCTGCTGAAAAAAGCCGGCTGCAAGGAAATCCGCGCCATGGTGCTGGTCGCCGCCCCGGAAGGCATCGACGCGCTCACCCGGGCGCACCCGGACGTACAAATCTACACCGCGTCCATCGACCAGCGCCTGAACGAGCACGGCTACATCGTGCCGGGCCTGGGCGATGCGGGTGACAAGATCTTCGGCACCAAGCAGAAGGACGCCTGACCATGCAGGACGGCTTCAACGACCCGCTCTGGCGCCAGGTCGTTTCGGGCGCGCAGATGCTCTTCGTGGCATTTGGCGCGCTGGTGCTGATGCCGCTGATTACCGGCCTGGACCCCAACGTCGCCCTGTTCACCGCAGGCATCGGCACCTTGCTGTTCCAACTGGTCACCGGCCGTCAGGTCCCGGTATTCCTGGCGTCGAGCTTTGCCTTCATAACCCCGATCATTCTCGCCAAAGGCCAGTTCGGCCTGGCCGCGACCATGGGTGGGGTGATGGCCGCAGGCTTTGTCTACACCTTCATGGGTTTGATGGTGAAGATCAAAGGGACAGGCTTCATCGACCGCATGCTGCCGCCGGTGGTCATCGGCCCGGTCATCATCTCCATTGGCCTGGCCATGGCGCCGATTGCCGCCAACATGGCCATGGGCAAAGGTGCTGACGGCGCGGCGCTGATGCCGTACAAGACCGCCATGCTGATCTCCATGCCGGCCCTGCTGACCACCTTGGTGGTGGCGGTGTTCGGCAAAGGTATTTTCCGCCTGGTGCCGATCATCTCCGGGGTGCTGGTGGGCTTTGCCCTGTCGTTCGCCTTTGGCGTGGTCGACACTGCCAGGATCGCTGCAGCACCGTGGCTTGAACTGCCCAATTTCACTGCGCCCGAGTTCAACTGGCAGGCGATTCTGTTCATTGTTCCGGTGGCCCTGGCGCCGGCAATCGAGCACATCGGCGGGGTAATTGCGGTGGGCAGCGTGACCGGCCGTGACTACCTGAAAAAGCCTGGCCTGCATCGCACGCTGCTCGGTGATGGCCTGGCCACCACCGCAGCCGGCCTGTTCGGCGGCCCGCCCAACACCACCTATGCCGAAGTGACCGGCGCGGTGATGCTGACCAAGAACTACAACCCGAAGATCATGACCTGGGCGGCGGTGTTCGCCATCACCCTGGCGTTCATCGGCAAGTTCGGCGCCCTGTTGCAGAGCATCCCGGTGCCGGTGATGGGCGGCATCCTGTGCCTGCTGTTCGGCTCGATCGCAGCAGTGGGGATGAATACCATGATCCGCCACAAGATCGACCTGGCCGAGGCGCGCAACCTGGTGATCGTGTCGGTGACCTTGGTGTTCGGTATCGGTGGCGTGCTGATCGGCAGCGGCGACGGCCCGGACGACTGGGGCCTGAAAGGCATCGCGCTGTGCGCGGTAGTGGCCATTGCCCTGAACCTGGTGCTGCCTGGCAACGACAGCTGGAAGAACAACAAGCTGGACGACCAACTGCCTTGATGGCGTAACGCTGAATAACTGACTCCCGTTATGTGCCAGCCTGCACCAGCCTCATCGCAGGCCTGCACAAAACCACAGAACCTCCCACGCCGCCGCTGTTCTCACAAAGACCGCTTAGCCAGGTTGCCCGGTTTCAAACGTTTTCGCACATCCCCGCCAGCACCCGCACCCATTCTGGGTGATCGTTCAGGCAGGGCACCAGCACCAACTCCTGGCCGCCCGCTTCGATGAACTGCTCGCTACCGCGCATGCCGATCTCTTCGAGCGTCTCGATGCAGTCGGCAACGAACGCCGGGCACATTACCAGCAGCTTCTTCACCCCGGCCTTGCCCAGTTCGTCCAGGCGCGTCTCGGTATAGGGTTCGATCCACTTGTCACGCCCAAGGCGCGATTGGAACGACACCGACCACTTGCCATCCGGGATGCCCATTTTCTGCGCAAACGCCTTGGCGCTGGCCAGGCATTGGCCGCGATAGCACACCGCACGCACTTCGGCGCTGGCATCGGCGCAGCAGTCGGCGGCGCGCAGGTCGTGTTTTTCGCCGCGGATGAGCTTTTTCACATGGCGCTCAGGCAAGCCGTGGAAACTCAGCAACAGGTGGTCGAAACCCTGCTCCAGGTAGGGCCGCGCACTGGCGGCCAGGGCGTCGATGTATTCAGGGTGATCGTAGAACGGCTGCAGCAAGCGGGTCTGCAACGGCAGGTTGCGCTCGGCAATGGTCTGCCTGGCCTGCTCGACCACGGTGGTGACGGTGCTGTCGGCGAACTGCGGATACAGCGGCGCCAACGTCACCTGGCGCACGCCTTGGGCAGCCAGGCGCTCGAGAACCTCTGGCAGCGCCGGCTGGCCGTAGCGCATGGCAATTTCCACAGGCCCGTGGGGCCAGTGCGGCTGCATCGCGGCCTGGAGCCTGCGGGTCAACACCACCAGCGGCGAGCCTTCGTCCCACCAGATCGAGGCGTAGGCGTGGGCCGACTGCTCGGGGCGCTTGATCAGGATCAGCGATACCAGCAGGCGGCGCAGCGGCCAAGGCAGGTCGACGACGTACGGGTCCATCAGGAACTGGTTCAGGTAACTGCGCACATCGGCCACCGAAGTGGAGGCCGGCGAGCCCAGGTTGACCAGCAGCAGGGCGTGATCGGTCATGCAGCGTCCTATGTCAGAGGCGGCTGGACAAGTCGTCCAGGGCCGATTGCAAATCGTTGAAGCGGAAGGTGAAGCCTGCCGCCAGCAGCCGCTCGGGGCGCGCGCGCTGGCCACCCAGCAGCAGCGTCGACAACTCGCCGAGCCCAGCCTTGAGCAACAGCTTGGGCACCGGCAGGCAGGCGGGCCGATGCAACGCACGGCCCAGGCATTTGGCAAACTCGCGGTTGCGCACCGGCTCCGGCGCGCAGGCATTATAGGGACCGCTGGCGTCGTTGTGCTGCAACAGAAAATCAATCAGGGCGATCTGATCGTCGATGTGCACCCACGGCATCCACTGCCTGCCGTCGCCCAGCGGCCCGCCGAGGCCGAGTTTGTAGGGCAGGCGCAGGCGCGACAAAAAGCCGCCATCGGCTGCCAATACCAACCCGGTGCGCACCAGCACCACGCGAATGCCCAGCGCTTGGGCGCGGCTGGCGGTTTCTTCCCAGGCGATACACAACTGGCTGGCAAAATCTTCCTTGACCGGTGGCGAGGCCTCGGTCAATTCGCGCTCGCCGCCATCGCCGTACCAGCCCACAGCAGAGCCCGAAACCAGCACGGCCGGGCGCTGTTCCCGGCGCCCAAGCCAGCTCAGCAGTTGCTCGGTCAGGGTGATGCGGCTGGCCCACAGCAAGGTGCGCCGCGCGGCAGTCCAGTGCCGGTCGGCGATGGGCGCGCCGGCCAGGTTGACCACCGCATCCAAGGTGTCGTCATCGGCAATTTCGTCCAGACGCGCAATGCCGCGCACGTCGCTGCCGCAAAGCTTGGCGACCTGTTCGGGGTTGCGGCTCCAGACGGTCAGGCGATGGCCCTGCCCGCGCCACAATTGGCACAGGTGGCGGCCGATCAGCCCGGTACCGCCGGTCAGCAATATATGCATGGCTGTGTCCTCACAGTTGGCGGCCGTGGTCTATTTTTAAGATCAAGGCACTTTTTTGACCGAACGCTCTCGGATAAACCATAGGCGAACCTGCATTTATCGAGCGGAATAACCTTATACAGATTTTACGCATTGTACAGGTTTGCCGGGCAGCGTAGGCTGCACACAGCAAGGTTCGAAGAGGCCATCATGACTGTACCTATTGCCATCATCGGGGCCGGTATCGCCGGCCTGTCCGCCGCCCAGGCCCTGCAGAAGGCCGGGCATACCGTTCATTTGTTCGACAAAGGCCACGGCAGTGGCGGGCGCATGGCCAGCAAGCGTAGCGAAGCCGGCGCCCTGGACCTCGGCGCACAGTACTTTACCGCCCGCGACCGGCGCTTCGTCGAGCAAGTACAACAGTGGGTCGCTGCCGGCTGGGCCGAGCAGTGGAAACCACAGCTGTACAACTATCGCGACGGTGAGCTTACCCCTTCGCCAGACGAACAGGTACGTTGGGTTGGCGTGCCGCGCATGAGCGCCATCACCCGCGGCCTGCTCAATGACGTGACGGTCAACTTCGGCTGCCGTATCGCCGAGGTGTTTCGCGGCAAGCAGTATTGGCACCTGCAGGACACCGACGGCACCAGCCATGGCCCGTTCAGCCGGGTGGTGATTGCGGTGCCGGCACCTCAGGCCACACAACTGCTGGCTGCCACCCCCAAGCTTGCGGCGGTAGCAGCAGGCGTGCAAATGGAACCCACCTGGGCGATCGCGCTGGCGTTCGAGACCCCATTGCAGACCCCGATGCAGGGCTGCTTCGTGCAAGACAGCCCGCTTGACTGGCTGGCACGCAACCGCAGCAAGCCCGGTCGCGACGAGCAACTCGACACCTGGGTGCTGCATGCCACCTCCAACTGGAGCCGGCAGCATCTGGACCTCTCCAAGGAAGAGGTGATCGAGCAACTGGGCGGCGAATTCGCCGAGCTGATCGGCTGCGTGGTGCCTACTCCAGCCTTCACCATCGCCCACCGCTGGCTGTATGCGCGGCCGGCCGGCAATCATGAATGGGGCGCCCTGGCTGACGCCGACCAGGGCTTGTACGCCTGCGGTGACTGGTGCCTGTCAGGCCGGGTGGAGGGCGCCTGGCTAAGCGGCCAGGAGGCCGCGCGGCGTCTACTGGAGCACATGGAGTAAACGCGGGCCCGCTTGTACAAAAATTATTGTTTGTATAAGTTTGGTTTTGTGCTGGAATAGGCTTGTACAGCAAATGAATTTTGTACAAGCCTATTTCGGAGGGCGCAATGAACCTATCCCCAGCACGCCGCAAGCCACGCCTGGCCATCAGTGCCTGCCTGACCGGCATGGACGTGCGTTTCAATGCCGGCCACAAGAACTCCGAGCTCTGCCATGAACTGCTCGGCGAGCACTTCGACTGGGTGCCCGTCTGCCCGGAAGTGGCCATTGGCCTGGGCATCCCTCGCGAACCGATCCGCCTGGTAGGCGACCCCGAAAACCCCACCGTAACCGGCACCCGCGACGCCAGCGCCGACTTTACCGCCCCGCTGCGCGCCTATGGCGAGCGTATGGCTGACGAACTCGGCGACATCTGCGGCTATGTGTTCATGCAAAAATCCCCCTCCTGCGGCCTGGAGCGGGTCAAGGTTTATCAAGACAACGGCTACCCTGCCGCACAAGGCGCACGCGGTGCCTATGCCCAGGCGTTCTGCGCCAGCCGCCCGGACCTGCCGGTCGAAGAAGAAGGCCGCTTGCACGACCCGGTACTGCGCGAAAACTTCATCAGCCGGGTGTACGCCTACGCCGACTGGCAGCAATTGCTGCGCGAGGGCTTGAGCCGCGGGGCGCTGGTGCGCTTTCATTCGCGCTACAAGTACCTGTTGATGGCGCACAATCCGCAGGCCTATCGCAGTATCGGCAAGCTGCTGGGCAGCATGACCCGCGACGATGACCCGCAGCAGATCGGCACGCGCTACTTCAGCCAGCTGATGCAGGCCCTGCGCCGCTGCGCCAGCCGTGGCACCCATGGCAATGTGCTGCAGCACTTGAGCGGTTATCTGCGCGACGGCCTAGGTCAGGCCGACAAAGCCGAACTCAAGCAGGTGATCAATCAGTACCAACACGGCATAGTGCCACTGGTGGTGCCAATGACGCTGCTCAAGCATCATCTGCGTCATCACCCCGACCCTTACTTGATGCAGCAGGCCTACCTGCAGCCTCACCCCGAGAACCTTGGACTACGTAATGCAATCTGATGAACTGCTGCCCATTGGCGAGGTGGCCCGCCTTACCGGTGTAAACCCCGTCACCCTGCGCGCCTGGGAGCGCCGTTATGGCCTGATCAAGCCCCAGCGCACCGCCAAGGGCCATCGACTGTATCCACAAGACCAGGTCGAGCGCGTGCAGGCAGCGCTGCGCTGGCTGGAACGTGGCGCGGCCATCAGCAAGGTGCGCGAGTTGCTGGACAACGCCAGCGACACAACCACCGAAGTCGAAGGCGAATGGGGCGAGCGCATCACCCAGTTGATCGACGCCATTGGCCGCCTGGCACAGCGCCCGCTCGACCAGTTGCTGAACCAGGCGATGGCGTTGTACCCGGCAGTCACCGTGTGCGAACACTTGCTGATGCCGTTGCTCGACACGCTGTCGCGGCGCTGGCAGTCGCATTTTGACGCACGCCTGGAACAGGCGTTCTTCCACACCTGGCTGCGCAGCAAGCTCGGCGCCCGCGTGTACCACGACAGCCACTCGTTGCCCGGCCCTTGTGTGCTGTTGGCACGCACCGACGACGCGCCGTTCGATGCCGAGTTCTGGCTGTGTGCCTGGCTGCTGAGCAGCAACGGCCAGCCGCTGGAAATTCTGGAATGGCCGGTTGAGCCGCGCCAATTGCGCCAGGCGGTGGAGCTGCTACAGCCGCGCGCGCTGCTGTTGCACTTGGGCCGGCGCCCAGACCTTGCCGCCTGGACCCGCAGCCTTGCCGACATCCCGACGCGCAAGCTGCTTGGCGGCTCGACGCTGAGCCTGCACCAGGCCGAGTTGCAGAATATGGCCCTGCCCGACACCCAGCTGTTCGACAGCCCTCAGGCGGCCCTGCGCTGCCTTCAGCACCCCTGACCCCAAGGCTCGCCTCCCCATGCAATTGATCTGGCTGCGCAGCGACCTGCGCGTCGACGACAACACCGCCCTTGCCGCCGCCTGCCAGCGTGGCCCGACCATTGCCCTGTGGGTCGCCAGCCCCGGCCAATGGCAGGCCCATGATGATGCGCCATGCAAGGTCGATTTCTGGCTGCGCAACCTGCGCGCGCTGCAGGCCGCGCTACAGGCGCTGAACATTCCATTGCTGGTTCGCCATACCGACACCTGGGCGCAAGTGCCGCAAACCGTGGTCGACGTATGCCGTGAGCACCAGGTGGAGGCCGTGCACTGGAATGACGAGTACGGCGTCAACGAAACCCTGCGCGACCAGGCCACCGCCGCGCAGCTCGACGCCTGCGGCATTGGCCACCACGGCTACCTCGACCAGTTGTTGTTCAAGCCCGGCAGCATCCTTACCCGCACCGGCCAGTATTTTCAGGTGTTCGGCCAATTCAAGCGGGTGTGCCTGGAGCACCTGCACCGCAGCCTGCCTGCCTACGCCCATAGCCCGCAGCAGCAAGCGCAGCTGGCCATCGCCAGTGATCCGATCCCCGACCACATCGAAGGTTTCGAAGGCACCACCGAGGCGCAGCGTGAGCATTGGCCAGCCGGCGAGCAGGAAGCCCAGCGGCGCTTGGCGCAGTTTGTCGATGAGCGCATCGAAGACTACGTGCAACAGCGCGATCTGCCGGCCACGGCCGGGACCAGTGAGCTTTCGGCGTACCTGGCCGCAGGCGTGATCTCCCCGCGCCAGTGCCTGCACGCGGCGCTGGCCAGCAACCGCGGCGAATTCGACAGTGGCAACGCCGGGGTGCAAACGTGGGTCAGCGAACTGCTTTGGCGCGAGTTCTACAAACACATCCTGGTGGGTTATCCACAGGTCTCGCGCCACCGTGCGTTCCGCGAGCACACCGAAGCGCTGCCGTGGCGCAATGCACCGGACGACCTGCAAGCCTGGAAAGAGGGCCGCACCGGCTTCCCGCTGATCGACGCCGCCATGCGCCAGTTGCTGCACACCGGCTGGATGCACAACCGGCTGCGCATGATCGTGGCGATGTTCCTCAGCAAGAACCTGCTGATCGACTGGCGCGAAGGCGAGCGGCACTTCATGCGGCATTTGATCGACGGCGACCTGGCCGCCAACAACGGCGGTTGGCAGTGGAGCGCCTCGACGGGCACCGACTCGGTACCTTACTTCCGCATCTTCAACCCCGTAACGCAGTCGCAGCGCTTCGATCCGAAGGGAGCTTTCATTCGGCACTGGTTGCCCGAATTGCAGGGCATAAGTGACAAAATGATTCACCTCCCGGTGAAATCTGCCGATCTTTTTGCTACAACACGCTACTTAAGTCCAATAGTCGATCTTGGCAGCAGTCGTCAGCGGGCACTGCAAGCGTTCAAAGGCTTGTCCGGCTGACAGTAATAGAGGACAAGACCTTGTTTGATAGTCGCCGTTTATGGATTACGGGGGCAACCAACGGATTGGGTTTGGCATTGGTGCATCAGGCGCTCGAAAACGGGCATCTGGTGGCCGCCAGCGGCAAGGAAATCCGCCCGCTTGAAACACTTCAACTCCAGTACTCGAGCCGCTTTCTGAGCCTGGCCGGGGGGCTGCAAGCCGCCGAGCCTGGCTTGGTTCTGCAGCAAGCCTGGGGAGCGCTGGACACGCTACTGGTCAACGCCGGCGGTTGTGATCACATGGCTGATGATCCCCCCCAGAGTCAGCTTTTCGAAGCCATCGCGCTCAGCAATTTCGAGGCCTGCAAACAGAGCCTGGCTCAAGCACTGCCGTTGCTGGCCAAAGGCGAGCGCCCGCAGGTAATGGTGGTGCTCAGCCGCCATAGCGCACAGCAACTGTCACACCCTACCCAGCCAGCCTCAGCCAGCAACAGTTTGACGCACTGGCTGCATGAGCAGCGCAGTGCGCTGAAGCAGCTTGGCATCGACCTGACCATCGTGGCGCCACAGCCGCTGCATAGCCCCCTGCCCTTGGCGATACCCGAAGACTGGACCGCCGAGCAGGCAGCCGCGCAGCTGTTGGAGCGTCTGCAAATGCGGCAGGCGGAGTTGGTGCTGGAAGTGCTCCGCCCGGACCAGCTTTGGCCGCTGCCGCAGCAGGCCAGCTCCACGTAAGCTCCTTTGCGGGGAATTCCATGGTTTTGCGCCAGCCTGCACCGGCCTCATCTCAGGCTGGCGCCAGCTCTCATAGAACAAACGCTAACTGACTGATTTACATCGAAACGTGGGAGCGGGCTTGCCCCGCGATAGCGATAGCACTGCCAACATCGCATCGCGGGGCCCAGTTCTCTGCGCGACAGCGCAGCCCGGAAGGGCTGGGTGATCTCCCACAGGAATTGAGCCAGGCACCCATGTAGCAATAGCAGCTGTCGCGTTCCCTGTGGGAGCTGGCGCCAGCCTGCGATGAGGCCGGTGCAGGCGGCTAAAACCACAAGCCTTACAGCGGCATACGGTAGTGCAGCGCGTAACTCTCGACGCCATCGTTAGGCTGCTTGATGCCGGCGTTGGAGTAGTGAATCGCCCGCACGCCAATCTCCTGCCCGCCCGCAAAGCGCAAGCCGAAACCGATGCGGTCCTCGAACTGGAACGACGACCCCAGCTCGTTGCTCTCAAGCTGGGTACTGGAAAACGCCGCAACCCCGATACCCGCCTCGATATACGGTTTGACCGAGTCCCCGGCAAACTCGTAGACGAACACCGGCGCAAACGAAAGGCTGTGGTTGCTGGCAGTCTCGTCGCCATCCCAATACGTATAGGCCCCATCCCAATAGCCGGTCACACGCCCGACACTGGTCTGCCACCAACTGGCGTCCCAGTTCGATTGCAGCCCCAACCGGTAGACCATGGTGGAGTCACCGGTCTGGCCCACCGACAGCGAAACATCCGCCGCCTGAGCCGTTATGACCTGCCCTAGTGAAAGCGCGGCAAAGGCCGCCAAAGTGCACAGCTTGTTCATTGGAAACACCCTTCATTGCGCTGTTGTTGTCAGTGCTGGCCTGCCATGCAGGCTGAAGGATAGAAACCAGCGGTGGAACGATAGTTCCAACGAATTTTCACGCTTTTTTTACATTTCGAAGCGTTGCACGCCGCGGGATTGGTGCCACAGCAGTGGCAGCACTTTTTTCAGCATGGCGGGGTCGCCACTACTCCAGAACCGCGTGCCCTGCGCCGGGCCTTCAGCGAGCAGTTCACGGGCGCCAAGCAGGCGTTGCAGTTGGCGGGCCACGGCGGCGCCGGTATCGATGATGGCGACATCGCCAGGCACCAGCTCGGCCAGTAGCGGGCGCAGGAAGGGGTAGTGGGTGCAGCCCAGAATCAAGGTGTCACAACCGGCTGCCAGCAGGGGCTGAACGTAACCTGCCAGCAAGTGGCGCAGGGCCGGGCTCGCCAGGTCGCCACGCTCGATGCACTCCACCAGGCCCGGGCAGGGCTGGGTGATCACCTGCACGTCATTGGCAAAACGGTCGAGCAAGGCGGCGAACTTGGCGCTCTGCAACGTACCGGTGGTGGCCAGCACGCCGACCACGCCAGAGCGGGTCGCGGCGGCTGCAGGCTTTACCGCAGGCTCCATGCCTACCAGCGGCCAGTCCGGGTAGAGTTCGCGCAGGTCAGCCACCGCTGCCACTGTTGCGGTGTTGCAGGCCAGCACCATCGCCTTGGCACCTTGCTCATGGAAAAACCCGGCGATGTGGCGCAGGCGCTGGCGAATGTAGTCTGGGGATTTCTCGCCGTAGGGTACATGCCCGCTGTCGGCCACATAGAGCAACGATTCGTTGGGCAGCAAGCGCTGGATTTCGGCCAGCACCGACAACCCGCCAACGCCCGAATCCATCACGCCCACTGGCGCCGAGGCTTCAGCCATGGCGGCTGGCGCACACGGCGCAGGCGGGGTCGCGCTTGACCCGCAACTCGCGCATGCGCGTGCTGAGGGCATCGATCAACAGCAAGCGCCCGACCAGCGGCTCGCCAAAACCTGCCAACAGCTTTATGGCTTCGAGCGCCTGCAGGCTACCCACCAGGCCAACCAACGGGCCGAGTACGCCAGCCTCGCTGCAGGTCAGCTCGGCCTCGCTGCCATGGCCGTACAGGCAGTGGTAGCAAGGGCTGTTGTCACGGCGGGTGTCGAACACCGAAAGCTGGCCTTCGAGGCGGATCGCCGCGCCGCTGACCAACGGCTTGCCAGCGTCGACGCAGGCAGCATTGACCGCTTCGCGGGTAGTGAAGTTGTCCGAGCAGTCCAGCACCACATCCACCGCCGCCACGGCGGCAGCGAGGGTGTCGTCATCCAGCGCCTGGCGGTGGGCCACAAGGGCGACTTCGGGGTTGATCGCCTGCAAGCGCTGGATGGCCGAATCGACCTTGCTCATACCAACGCTTGCGCTGTCATGAATGACCTGGCGTTGCAGGTTGGTCAGGTCGACCGTGTCGAAGTCGGCCAGATGCAGCGCGCCCACCCCAGCGGCGGCCAGGTACAGCGCCACCGGCGAGCCAAGCCCGCCGAGGCCGACCACCAGAGCCTTGGCCTGTTTGAGTTTCAGCTGGCCGTCGATATCGACCTGCGACAGC
This sequence comes from Pseudomonas sp. SWRI51, assembly GCF_014268825.1. Classification (NCBI taxonomy): domain Bacteria; kingdom Pseudomonadati; phylum Pseudomonadota; class Gammaproteobacteria; order Pseudomonadales; family Pseudomonadaceae; genus Pseudomonas; species Pseudomonas sp. SWRI51. The sequence continues at coordinate 13,467 of NZ_JABWRG010000078.1, forward strand.
AGGATCTGCCGGCTGTAGCGCAGCAGCTCCTGGTCGCTCAGCATGGGCGGCGCCCCAGGCTGATGCGTTCATGGCCGCCAAGGTCAATGCGGCTGGCAACGTCGTTGAAGCCGCTGGCCACCAGCAACTCGCGCACGGCAGCGGCCTGGTCGTAACCATGCTCGAGCAGCAGCCAGCCACCGGGCAGCAGATGCTGCGGCGCTTGGGCGACGATGACGCGCAGGTCATCCAGGCCGTCTTCGCCAGCTACCAGGGCGCTGCTGGGCTCGAAACGCACGTCGCCTTCGACCAGGTGCGGGTCGGCCGCGCGAATGTACGGGGGGTTGCTCAGAATCAGGTCAAAACACTCACCGGCCAGCGCCGCAAACCAGTGGCTGCCAAGCACCTGCACATTATCCAGCCCGAGGCGCTGGCGATTGCGCTCGGCCAGGGCCACGGCCTCGTCGATGCGGTCCACGGCGGTGACCTGCCAGGCCGGGCATTCGTTGGCCAGGGCCAGGGCGATGGCGCCCGTGCCGGTGCCAAGGTCAAGCACCCGTGCAGGCTTGGCCGGCAGCAGTTCGAGTGCGGTTTCAACCAGCAGCTCGGTGTCCGGGCGCGGGATCAAGGTGTGCGGTGCCACTTCCAGGTCGAGCTTCCAGAAGCCCTGCTGGCCGAGGATATACGCCACCGGCTCGCCCGCGCGGCGGCGCGCCAGAAACGCCGAATAGGTCTCGGCCGCCTCGCTGCTGACGATGCGCTCGGGCCAGGTATGCAGGTAACTGCGCGACTTGCCCAAGGCGGCTGCCAGCAGCAGCTCGGCGTCCAGGCGCTCGCTTGGCGATTCAGGCAACTGCGCATTGCGCAGCAGGCTGGCGATGATGGTCATGTCAGTCCCCCAGGGCGGCCAACTGATCGGCCTGGTATTCGGCCAGCAGCGGTTCGATTACCGCATCCACGCCACCGGCGAGCACCTCATCCAGGCAATAGAGCGTGAGGTTGATGCGGTGGTCGGTAACCCGGCCCTGTGGATAATTGTAGGTGCGGATGCGCTCGGAGCGATCACCGGACCCCACCAGCAACTTGCGCTCGCTGGCGATGGCGCTTTGCGCAGCGCTGGTCTGGATGTCGTTGAGTTTGGCCGACAGCCAGGACATGGCGCGGGCACGGTTCTTGTGCTGCGAACGCTCTTCCTGGCACTCCACCACGATACCGGTCGGCAAGTGGGTAATGCGGATTGCCGAGTCGGTCTTGTTGATATGCTGACCACCGGCACCCGATGCGCGGTAGGTATCCACACGCAGGTCGGACGGGTTGATCTCGATGGCGACCTGCTCGTCAGGTTCGGCCAGCACCGCCACGGTACACGCCGAGGTGTGGATGCGGCCCTGCGATTCGGTCTCGGGCACACGCTGGACGCGGTGGGCGCCGGACTCGAACTTGAGCTTGCCGTACACGCTGTCGCCTTCGACGCGGGCAATGATTTCCTTGTAGCCGCCGTGCTCGCCCTCGTTTTCCGAGAGGATCTCCAGGCGCCAGCCGCGTTTTTCGGCATAGCGCGAGTACATGCGGAACAGGTCACCGGAGAAGATCGCCGCCTCGTCGCCGCCCGTACCTGCACGGATTTCAAGGAACACGTTACGCCCGTCATTGGGGTCCTTGGGCAGCAGCATGCGTTGCAGTTGCGACTCAAGGCCCACCAGTTGCTCCTTGGCGTCGCGCACCTCGTCGACGGCCATCTCGCGCATATCGGGGTCGGCGTCCTTGAGCAGCGCCTGGGCGCCCTCCAGGTCGTCCTGCACCTTGCGCCACTCTTTATAGGCGGCGACTACCGGCTCGACTTCGGCGTATTCGCGGGAATAGGCGCGAAAGCGGGTCTGGTCGGAAATGACTTCGGCATCACCCAGCAGCGCGGTGAGTTCCTCGAAGCGGTCCTGGAGGGTATCCAGTTTGTTCAGCAGCGACGCTTTCATTGCGGGGTTTTGTCCGTCGAGCCCTCGTGGAGGGCAAACAGCTCCTGGGCCATGGCCAGCGCATCGACGCGGCCTTCGGCTGAGAGCTTTTTCAGCTGCACGCTGGGGGCGTGCAGCAGCTTGTTGGTCAGGCCCCGGGCCAGTTGCATGAGCACGTCCTCGGGGTTGCTGCCATTGCCCAGCGAACGCAGGGCCTTTTGCAGTTCTTCGTCGCGCAGACGCTCGCTTTGCTGGCGATAAGCCTTGAGCACATCGACCGCCGCCAGCTCGCGCAGGCGCACCATGAAATCGTCGGCGCCGGCCGAGACCAGCTCTTCGGCAGCTTGCGCGGCGCCCTGGCGGCTCTTGAGGTTCTCGGCGACGACTTCGTGCAGGTCGTCGACGGTGTACAGGTAAACGTCGTCGAGCTCGCCGACCTGCGGCTCGATATCCCGCGGCACGGCGATGTCGACCATGAAGATCGGCTTGTGCCGGCGCTGCTTCAGCGCGCTTTCCACCGCGCCCTTGCCCAGAATCGGCAACTGGCTGGCGGTGGAACTGATGACGATGTCGCTGTGCACCAGCTCCTGGGGGATTTCCGACAGCAATACGGCGTGGGCGCCGAACTGCTCGGCGAGCATGCTGGCGCGCTCAAGGGTGCGGTTGGCCACGACAATGCGGCGCACGCCCTGCTCGTGCAGGTGGCGGGCAACCAGGGTGATGGTTTCGCCAGCACCGATCAGCAACGCCTGGCTGCGCCCCAGGTCAGAGAATATCTGCTTGGCCAGGCTCACGGCGGCGAACGCCACCGACACCGGGTTCTCGCCGATGGCGGTATCGGTGCGCACCTGCTTGGCAGCGCTGAACGTCGCCTGGAACAGGCGCCCGAGCAGCGGCCCGACAGTGCCAGCCTCGCGGGCAACGGCGTAGGCCGACTTCATCTGGCCGAGGATCTGCGGCTCGCCAAGCACCAGCGAGTCGAGCCCGGAGGCGACCCGCATCATGTGTTTGACCGCCTCGTGCTCCTCGTGGATGTAGGCGCTGGCGCGCAGCTCCTCGAGGCTGAGCTGGTGATAGTCAGCCAGCCACTGCAGCACCGCATCGGCGCCGAGCTGGTCCTGCTCTATATATAGCTCGCTGCGGTTGCAGGTGGACAGGATCGCAGCCTCGCGGCTGGCGGTCAGTCGGCAGAGCTGCTGCAGGGCGTCGACCAGTTGCTCTGGGGTAAACGCCACGCGCTCGCGTACGTCTACCGAGGCAGTCTTATGGTTGATACCAAGTGCAAGAAAGGCCATGCAAGATCGCTGGTGGGGACGTGAAGCCGATAATTGTCCTACTTCGCAGGTTCCAGAACAACCACCGTTCGCTATTGTCGTGATACCGAGTGGCCAGCAACCCCATGAAGGATGGTTTCAGCCCCCGTCGATACAGGAACCTCCCCCTGCCAAAAAGGTCGCATTCAACCACACGCTGCGTGGGTGGGTTTGCCTCCACGCTTGTGTCATCATGCTCCGACCGCCGGTTTAAGCCCTCAAAAGCCTTCTATGAACAAATCCTACGCATTGCTGCTTACCCTCGCCCTGCTTCAAGGCTGCCAGAGCCTGGCGCCGAAGACGGACGCCCAGTCGCCCGCTGCCGACGCCGGCAAGCACGCAGACAAGCCCATGGAGTACGGATCGTTCAAGCAGGACACGCTCTACAGCCTGTTGGTTGCCGAGCTGGCCGGCCAGCGCAACCGCTTCGATATCGCCCTGGCCAACTACGCAGACCAGGCCGAAAAAACCCAGGACCCTGGTGTTTCCGAGCGCGCCTACCGCATTGCCGAGTACCTGGGCGCCGACGAGCCGGCCCTGGACACCGCGCTCATCTGGGCACGCAACGACCCACAGAACCTCGACGCCCAGCGCGCCGCAGCCATCCAGCTGGCCCGCGCCGGGCGCTACGACGATTCCATGGCCTACATGGAAAAGGTCCTGCAAGGCCAGGGCGACACGCATTTCGACTTCCTCGCCCTGTCGGCGGCCGAAACCGACCAGAGCACCCGCGACGGCTTGATGCAGAGCTTCGATCGCCTGCTGGTCAAGTACCCCGAGAACAGCCAACTGGTGTTCGGCAAGGCGCTGCTGCTCAACCAGGACGAAAAGCCGCAACAGGCGCTCGACCTGCTTGAAGCGCACCCGCCGCAAAATGGCGAAATCGCCCCGGTGCTGCTGCGCGCGCGCCTGCTGCAAACCCTGAACCGTGGCCCCGAGGCCCTGCCGCTGCTGCGCGGCGCCATCCGCGACAACCCCGATGACAAGCGCCTGCGCCTGACCTACGCGCGCACCCTGGTTGAGCAGGACCGCATCGACGACGCCAAGGCCGAGTTCGAAAGCCTGCTGCAGCAGTACCCCGAAGACGACGAAATCCGCTATTCGCTAGCCCTGGTGTGCCTGGAAACCAAGCACTGGGATGAAGCCGAAGGTTATCTGCAAGAGCTGGTCGAGCGCGACGCCAACGTCGATGCCGCGCACTTCAACCTGGGCCGCCTGCGCGAAGAGCGCGGCTTGCCCGCTGCCGCCCTGCGTGAATACGCGCTGGTCGGCACCGGCCCGGATTACCTGCCTGCGCAACTGCGCCAGGCCGACATTCTGATTGCCAATGGCCGCAGTTCCGAAGCCTCGCGCCTGCTTGCCGAAGCCCGCGAAGCGCAGCCCGACTACGCCATCCAGTTGTACCTGATCGAGGCAGAAAGCCTGGGTAACAATGGCAAGGAAGATGAGGCCGATCTGCTGCTGCAACAGGCAACCAAACGCTACCCGGACGACCTGAACCTGCTCTATACCCGCGCCATGCTCGCCGAAAAACGCGACGATTTGCCGCAAATGGAAAAAGACCTGCGCGCGATCATCACCCGCGAGCCAGAAAACGCCATGGCGCTCAACGCCCTGGGTTACACCCTGGCCGACCGCACCAGCCGTTACGCCGAAGCCAAGGCATTGATCGACAAGGCGTACCAGCTGACCCCGGATGACCCTGCCGTGCTCGACAGCCTGGGCTGGGTCAACTACCGCATGGGCAAGCTCGATGAAGCCGAGCGCCTGCTGCGCCAGGCGTTCGAGCGTTTCCCTGACCACGAAGTGGCATCCCACCTGGGCGAAGTTCTGTGGGCCAACGGCAAGCGCCGCGAAGCCCGGCAGATCTGGGCCAAGGGTTTCGAAGCCCAGCCTGACAGCCCCATCCTGCGCAAGACCCTGTTGCGCCTGACCGGATCCGAGAGCCTGTAAACCATGCTGCTGCGTCATTGCATTACCCTCACCCTCATCGCCCTGCTGGCCGGTTGTGCAGGCTTGGGCAACAAAGAAGCCGTTCGCGGCCAGGGCAACGCGCAACAATGGCGCGAGCACAAACAGCAATTGAGCACCCTCGACGGCTGGCAGATCAGCGGCAAGGTCGGTATCCGTGCCCCGCGCGATTCCGGCAGCGGCACGCTGTTCTGGCTGCAACGCCAGGACTACTACGACATCCGCCTGGCCGGCCCGCTTGGCCGTGGCGCCGCCCGCCTGACCGGCCGCCCCGGTGGCGTGACCCTGGAAGTGGCCAACCAAGGCACCTTCGAAGCGGCCGACCCAGAAGCGCTGCTTGAAGAACAACTTGGCTGGCGCCTGCCGATTTCGCACCTGGTGTGGTGGGTGCGCGGCCTGCCCGCCCCGGACACCAAGAGCCAGTTGACCCTGGACGGCGACAGCCGCCTGGCCGCACTGACCCAGGACGGCTGGCAAGTGGAATACCTGAGCTACACCGAGCAAAACGGCTACTGGCTGCCCGAGCGGCTGAAGCTGCACGGCGAAAACATCGACGTGACCCTGGTGGTCAAGGACTGGCAGCCCCGCCAGCTGGGGCACTGACTCCATGCACACACTGGTACTGCCGGCCCCGGCCAAGCTCAACCTGTGGTTGCACATCACCGGCCGGCGCGCCGACGGTTACCACGAGCTGGAAACGGTGTTCCAGTTTCTCGACCATGGCGACGAGCTGAGCTACGCGCTGCGCGAAGACGGGCAGATCTGCCTGCACAGCGACATTCAAGGCGTCCCCCACGACAGCAACCTGATCGTGCGCGCCGCGCGCCTGCTACAGGCGCAATCGGGCACCAGCCTGGGGGCTGATATCTGGCTGCACAAGGTACTGCCCATGGGCGGCGGCATCGGCGGTGGCAGCTCGGACGCTGCCACCACGCTGCTGGGCCTGGCGCATTTATGGCAGCTCGACTGGGATGAAGACCGCCTGGCAGCCTTGGGCCTGGCCCTTGGCGCCGATGTACCGGTGTTCGTGCGCGGCCACGCAGCTTTCGCCCAAGGCGTGGGCGAGCAACTGACTCCGGTCGATCCTGCCGAGCCATGGTATGTGGTGCTGGTCCCGCAAGTGTCTGTCAGCACAGCGGAAATTTTTTCGCATCCAGAGTTGACACGTGATTCCCTCCCCCTTAAGATGCGCCCCGTTCCCGAGGGAAACAGTCGAAATGACTGCCAACCGGTAGTAGAGCAACGGTATCCAGAAGTTCGCAATGCGCTGAATTCTCTGGGTAAATACACCGAAGCACGAATGACCGGAACTGGAAGTTGCGTGTTTGGGGCCTTCCCAAGCAAAGCCGAAGCTGATAAAGTTCTGGCCCTTCTTTCAGCGACCCAAGCAGGGTTTGTGGCAAAAGGAAGCAATATTTCGATGTTGCATCGCAAGCTGCAAAGTCTGATCAAGAAGTCGAGCTCATAAGAGTTCGCAGCAACAGATACAGGGGCGTCGCCAAGCGGTAAGGCAGCAGGTTTTGATCCTGCCATGCGTTGGTTCGAATCCAGCCGCCCCTGCCATTTTCCTATACTCATCCAGGTATACCCTCAGCCTTCAGGTACTGCGCGTGTCCAAGATGATGGTCTTTACGGGGAACGCTAACCCCGATCTGGCTCGGCGTGTCGTACGTCAGCTGCATATCCCTCTCGGTGACGTCTCTGTCGGTAAGTTCTCCGACGGCGAAATCAGCACTGAGATCAATGAAAATGTCCGCGGTAAAGACGTATTCATTATTCAGCCGACCTGCGCCCCGACCAACGATAACCTGATGGAACTGGTAGTGATGGCCGACGCCTTCCGCCGCTCCTCAGCATCCCGAATCACCGCCGTGATTCCCTACTTCGGATACGCCCGCCAGGACCGCCGTCCGCGTTCGGCACGTGTAGCCATCAGCGCCAAAGTTGTCGCTGACATGCTCACTGTCGTGGGTATCGACCGTGTTCTCACCGTCGACCTGCACGCTGACCAGATCCAGGGTTTCTTCGATATTCCTGTCGACAACATCTACGGCTCGCCCGTACTGGTCGACGATATCGAAGACCAGCGTTTCGAGAACCTGATGATCGTCTCCCCGGACATCGGTGGCGTTGTGCGTGCACGCGCCGTTGCCAAGTCCCTGGGTGTCGATCTCGGGATCATCGACAAACGCCGCGAGAAGGCTAACCACTCCGAGGTTATGCACATCATCGGCGACGTCGAAGGGCGCACTTGCATCCTGGTAGACGACATGGTCGACACCGCCGGCACCCTGTGCCATGCGGCCAAAGCCTTGAAAGAACACGGCGCTGCCAAGGTTTACGCCTACTGCACGCACCCTGTTCTGTCGGGCCGCGCGATCGAGAACATCGAGAAGTCGGTACTGGACGAACTGGTGGTGACCAACACCATCCCGCTGTCCGCCGCTGCTCAAGCCTGTGACCGTATCCGCCAGTTGGATATCGCACCGGTTGTCGCTGAAGCGATGCGTCGCATCAGCAATGAAGAATCGATCAGTGCGATGTTCCGCTAAGCGGACCACGTGTTGATATGAAGCGCCCCGCCCCGGCACCTGTTGCCGGGGCGGGGCTTTTTTGCCATCCCCGTCCGGCGCTGGTCGCAAACGCCCTCGGGGGGCTATTTTGGAGAAACAAAATGACTGATTTTACCCTGAACGCCCAAGCGCGTACTGACCTGGGGAAAGGTGCGAGCCGCCGCCTGCGTCACTCGCTGAACGTGCCTGCCGTTGTTTACGGTGGCAACAAAGACGCCCAGTCCGTGACCATTCTGGCCAAGGAACTCGCCAAACTGTTCGAAAACGAAGCTGCCTACAGCCACGTTATCGAGCTGAACGTTGACGGCACCAAGCAAAACGTCATCGTCAAGGCTATGCAGCGTCACCCAGCCAAGCAGTTCATCATGCACGCCGACTTCATTCGCGTCGTTGCTGGCCAGAAACTGACCGCTCAGGTTCCAGTTCACTTCGTCGGCGAAGAAGCCCCGATCAAGAAAGGCGGCGAGATCTCGCACGTTGAAGCTCAGATCGAAGTTTCCTGCGAAGCCAAAGACCTGCCTGAGTTCATCGAAGTCGACCTGTCCAAGGCCGAAATCGGCACCATCATCCACCTGTCGGACCTCAAAGCGCCTAAAGGCGTAGAGTTCGTCGCTCTGGCCCACGGTGATGACAAGGCTGTTGCCAACGTTCACGCTCCACGCGTTGCACCAGAAGCAGAAGAAGGCGCTGCCGAGTAATCCACTCGCACGCCGGCGTTGACCGGGTTACAGTGCCGCGCGCCCTGTAACCCACCAACTCCAAGGAAGAGCCCCTGACGTGACCGCCATCCAGTTGATCGTTGGCCTGGGTAACCCCGGCCCCGAATACGAACAGACCCGGCATAACGCAGGGGCTCTTTTCGTTGAGCGCATTGCCAGCGCCCAGCGCGTCTGCTTGACCGCTGATCGCAAGTATTTCGGCCTGACGGCAAAATTCAGCCATCAAGGCAACGATGTTCGTCTGTTGATCCCCACCACCTACATGAACCGCAGCGGCCAGTCCGTCGCGGCATTGGCGAATTTCTTCCGGATCAAACCGGACGCCATTCTGGTGGCCCACGACGAACTCGACCTGCCCCCCGGCGTCGCCAAGCTCAAGAAGGGCGGCGGCCATGGCGGGCATAACGGCCTGCGCGACATCATCGCGCAGCTCGGCAACCAGAACGACTTCCACCGCCTGCGGCTTGGCATTGGCCACCCGGGCGACGCCAAACTGGTCTCCAACTTCGTCCTGGGCCGCGCGCCGCGCGCCGAGCAGGAGAAGCTCGACGCCAGCATCGATTTTGCCCTCGGCGTGCTGCCGGATGTGCTCGCTGGCGATTTCGCCAAGGCGATGCGCGAGCTGCACAGCCAGAAGGCCTGACCACTCTACCGAGGGGAATTCCCATGGGTTTCAACTGCGGCATCGTCGGCCTGCCCAACGTCGGCAAGTCCACCCTCTTCAACGCCCTGACCAAGTCCGGCATTGCGGCGGAGAACTTCCCCTTCTGCACCATCGAGCCGAACAGCGGCATCGTGCCGATGCCCGACGCCCGCCTGGCGGCGCTGGCCGAGATCGTCAAACCAAACCGCATCCTGCCGACCACCATGGAGTTCGTCGACATTGCGGGCCTGGTTGCCGGTGCATCCAAAGGTGAAGGCCTGGGCAACAAGTTTTTGGCCAACATCCGTGAAACCGACGCCATCGCCCACGTGGTGCGCTGCTTCGAAGACGAGAACGTGATCCACGTCTCCAACAGTGTCGACCCCAAGCGCGACATCGAGATCATCGACCTCGAACTGATCTTCGCCGACCTGGACAGCTGCGAGAAGCAACTGCAGAAAGTCACCCGCAACGCCAAAGGCGGCGATAAAGACGCCCTGGCGCAAAAGGCCATTCTGGAAAAGCTGATCCCGCACTTCACCGAAGGCAAGCCTGCGCGCAGCCTGATGAAGCACATGGCTGAGGACGAAAAAGCCGTCATCCGTGGCTTCCACCTGCTGACCAGCAAGCCGGTCATGTACATCGCCAACGTCGCCGAAGACGGCTTTGATAACAACCCGCACCTGGACGTGGTCAAGGCCATTGCCGAAGAAGAAGGCGCGGTGGTTGTACCGGTGTGCAACAAGATCGAAGCCGAGATCGCCGAGCTGGACGACGGTGAAGAGAAGGACATGTTCCTTGAGGCCCTGGGCCTGGAAGAGCCTGGCCTGAACCGCGTAATCCGCGCTGGCTACGAGCTGCTGAACCTGCAGACCTACTTCACTGCCGGCGTTCAGGAAGTCCGCGCCTGGACCGTGCGCATCGGTGCCACCGCACCGCAGGCCGCTGGCGTGATCCACACCGACTTCGAAAAAGGCTTCATCCGCGCCGAAGTGGTGGCCTATGACGACTTCATCCAGTTCAAGGGTGAGAGCGGCGCCAAGGAAGCCGGTAAATGGCGCCTGGAAGGCAAGGAATACATCGTCAAAGATGGCGACGTGATGCACTTCCGCTTCAACGTCTAAGCGCAAGAAACCTGGCGTAAGCTCAAACCCCTTGAGGTCATACCTCAAGGGGTTTTTTGTGGCCAGTTGTTCTGCAGTACCTGTGGGAGCGGGCTTGCCCCGCGATTGCGTTGGGCGGCACACCTGCTTGATCGATTTCGGCTTCAGGGTAATTTGCTCTCGGGAGGGCTCCATCGCAGGCTATCGCCAGCTCCCACAGGTATTCACTGACTTCTAGTTCATGGGGGCCCTGTGGGAGATTCTATGGTTTCGGGCAAGTCGCTTTTGATTGTGTAGGAGCGGCCTTGTGTCGCGAAAGGGCTGC
>NZ_JABWRG010000079.1:0-23214 GCF_014268825.1 Pseudomonas sp. SWRI51
TGCGCAGCAGCCCTGAAAACCCAAGGGGCTGCTGCGCAGCCCAACGCGGGGCAAGCCCGCTCGCCACAAGGAGATATATCTGGCAGGAACAGGCTTGCACGAAACCATGGAATCTCCCACAGGACCCGGGCCAAGCCTAAATATCGCGGCTGTGCGCGGCCTTTGTGGGAGCTGGCGACAGCCTGCGATGAGGCCGCCACAAGCTTGCATAAAACCCTGCAATCACCCACGGTCCGATGCAAATCGGCTAGCCCGCGTTTTTCTACAAGAGCAGCAGGGGCTCTTACTCGCCGATGGCCGCTTTGTAACCAGCAGCGTCCAGCAGCTTGTCCAGCTCGGCCTTGTCGCTAGGCTTGAGCTTGAAGATCCACGACTCGTACGGAGAGTCGTTAAGCGCCTCTGGGCTATCAGCCAGCTCTTCGTTGACCGCGATCACCTCGCCACCGACCGGGGCATAGATGTCCGATGCGGCCTTGACCGACTCGACCACGCCAGCAGCGTCGCCTGCAGCGAACACTTTGCCAACCTCGGCCAGTTCAACAAACACCACGTCACCCAACGCTTGCTGGGCGTGGTCGCTGATACCCACGGTCACCGTGCCATCGGCTTCCAGGCGAGCCCATTCGTGGCTTTCGGCGAAACGCAGATCGGCGGGGATATTGCTCATATCGTGTCTTCCTCAAATTGGCTCAGCGGTCGGCCCGCCGGTTGTAATGTTCAGATAAGAATCTTGCCGTGGCACACGAAGGTCGGCTTGACCACACGCACCGGGTACCACTTGCCGCGAATCTCGACCTCGGCGCGGTCGCCGGTGGCCATGGGGACACGTGCCAAGGCAATGGACTTGCTCAGCGTAGGCGAGAAACTACCACTGGTAATCTCCCCTTCGCCAATACCGCTTACACGCACCACCTGGTGGGCACGCAATACACCGCGCTCTTCGAGCACCAGGCCGACCAGTTTTTCCTGCACGCCCTGCTCGATTTCCGCCAGCAAAGCCGCGCGGCCTATGAATTCGCGGCTGGCCGGTTCCCAGGCGATGCTCCAGCCCAGGTTGGAGGTCAGCGGCGTGTGCGCAGTGTCGATGTCCTGGCCGTAGAGGTTCATGCCGGCTTCCAGGCGCAGGGTATCGCGTGCACCGAGCCCGCTAGGGGCGATGCCGGCCCCGACCAGGTCGTTGAAGAAGGCCGGCGCCTGTTCGCCAGGTAGCAGGATTTCCAGGCCGTCCTCGCCGGTGTAGCCGGTGCGGGCAATGAACCAGTCACCATCAGCCAAGCCTTCGAAGGGGCGCAGTTCGCGGATTAGCACGGCGCGCGAGGCGCTGAGCAGTTCGGCGACTTTTTCTCGCGCATGGGGGCCTTGGATAGCGAAGATTGCGAGGTCTGGGCGCGCCTTGAAGCCGACCTCGAAGCCTGCGCGCTGCGCCTCTAGCCAAGCCAGCACCTGAGCGCGGGTGGATGCATTGGCAACCAGGCGGTAGCCGTCTTCGGTGCGGTAGGCGATCAGGTCGTCGATAACCCCGCCCTGGTGATTGAGCAGCGGGCTGTACAGCGCCATGCCAACGCGCTCAAGGCGCGTCACGTCATTGGCCAGCAGACGCTGAAGCCAGACGGTGGCGGCAACGCCATCAACATCGATGACCGTCATGTGCGAGACGTCAAACACGCCACAGTCATTGCGCACCTGATGGTGCTCCTCGACTTGCGAGCCGTAGTGCAGGGGCATGTCCCAACCGCCGAAGTCGACCGTCTTGGCGCCAAGCGCAAGATGCAGGTCGTACAGAAGAGTACGCTGTCCCATGGGTTTCTCCTTCCGGGCGTGGCGAGGCAGCGGCGGCCGGCGGTGTTTAGTCACCCCGTGTTCTTGTAGGACCCGTCGCTGCGAATGCCGCGCATTGTAGCCGCAAGGGCGCAACCTGGCACCTTTAGCGCAGATGCCCCGGCCGCCGGGCCGAACGGCGGATCAGCGCGATCACCGGCAACAGCCCGACCAGCACCAGGCTTAGCGCCGGTAGCGAAGCCCGCGCCCACTCGCCTTCGCTGGTCATCTCGAACACCCGCACAGCAAGGGTGTCCCAGCCAAACGGGCGCATCAGCAGCGTGGCGGGCATTTCCTTGAGCACGTCGACGAACACCAGCAACCCGGCGCTGAGGGCGCCGGGCACCAGCAACGGAAGATACACCTTGAAAAACAATCGCGGCCCGGACACGCCGAGGCTGCGCGATGCTTCCGGCAACGACGGGCGGATGCGTTCCAGGCTGCTTTCGAGCGGGCCATAGGCCACGGCAATGAAGCGCACCAGATACGCCAGCAACAGCGCTGACAAGCTACCCAGCAACAGCGGCTTGCCGGCGCCGCCCAGCCATTGCGACAGCGGGATAACCAGCTGGTTGTCCAAGTAACTGAAGGCCAGCATGATCGACACCGCCAGCACCGAGCCGGGCAAGGCATAACCGAGGTTGGCCAGCCCGACCCCGGCACGAATGCCAGCCGTCGGTGCCTGGCGCCGGGCGAAGGCCAGCAGCAGCGCCACACTTACCGTCACCAGGGCCGCCATGGCGCCCAGGTAGAGGGTGTGCAGCACCAGGCCCGCGTAGCGTTCATCCAGGTCGTGACGGCCACGCTGCCAGAACCACACCAGCAATTGCAGCATCGGGATGACAAACGCACAGGCGAACACCAAAAGGCACCAGCCACTGGCTGCGTAGGCCTTGATGCCGCGCAGGTGATACAGCGCCTGCCCGCGGGCCCGCTCGTTGCCCGTACGGCTGGCGCCTCGCGAGCGGCGCTCGCCATAAAGCACCAGCATGACCGCCAACAGCAACAGGCTGGCCAGTTGCGCCGCGCTGGAAAGGCTGAAGAAGCCGTACCAGGTCTTGTAGATGGCGGTGGTGAAGGTGTCGAAGTTGAACACCGCCACTGCGCCGAAATCGGCCAGGGTTTCCATCAGGGCCAGGGCAATACCGGCGCCGATAGCCGGGCGCGCCATCGGCAGCGCCACCCGCCAGAACGCTTGCAGCGGCGACAGGCCAAGCACCCGCGCCGCTTCCATCAGGCCCCTGCCCTGGGCCATGAACGCGGTGCGCGCCAGCAGGTACACATACGGATAGAACACCAGCACCAGCACGGTGATCACCCCGCCGGTGGAGCGTACACGCGGCAGGCGCATCGGGCCGAACAATTCGCGCAGTGCGCTTTGCACGGGGCCGGCGAAGTCCAGCAGGCCGACGAAGACGAACGCCAGCACATAGGCGGGTATGGCGAACGGCAGCATCAGCGCCCAGTCCAGCCAGCGCCTGCCGGGGAACTCGCACAGGCTGGTAAGCCAAGCCAGGCTTACGCCAAGCACGGTGACACCGACGCCGACGCCCAATACCAGGGTCAAGGTGTTGCCCAGCAGCCGGCTCATCTGGGTGTCGAGCAGGTGCGACCAGATTTGCAGGTCGATGGTCTGCCACGACAGTAGCAGCACGCTCAGCGGCAGCAGCACCAGGGCGGCGGTGAGCAGGACCGGGAGGTACCAGCGGCGTTGGGGGGTATGGGGCAAGGCGCGGTGCTCGGTTACGGTTGAAGAGGTGAGCTGCGATCACATGGCACCGGCTACGCCGGTGATCGCGGGGCAAGCCCGCTCCCACAAAAGCTGCATTTGCGCACGCTGTGGGAGCGGGCTTGACCCGCGATCAGGCCCTCAAGGATACGGCGCCGGGCTTAGTTCCAGCCAGCCCGATCCATCAAGCGGATGGCTTCGGCCTGGCGCTTGCCAGCCACTTCTACCGCAATGGCATCAGCCTTGAAGCTGCCCCAGGCCGCAACCTCTGCCGATGGCTTGACCTTCGGGTTGGCCGGGAATTCCTGGTTGATGTCAGCGAACAGCTTCTGCGCTTCTTCGCCGGTCATCCATTCCACCAGCTTTTTTGCAGCTTCCGGGTGCGGCGCATGCTTGGTCAGGCCAATGCCCGAGAGGTTGACGTGCACGCCACGGTCAGCCTGGTTAGGCCAGAACAGCTTCACTGGCAGGTCGGGTTTTTCTTTGTGCAGGCGGCCGTAGTAGTACGTGTTGACGATGCCCACGTCGCACTGGCCGGCAGCGATGGCCTGCAACAGTGCGGTGTCATCGGAGAACACGTCGGTGGACAGGTTGTTGACCCAGCCCTTGACCAGTTTTTCGGTGGCCGCTTCGCCGTGGTTCTCGATCAGGGTGGCAGTGAGCGACTGGTTGTAGACCTTCTTGGCCGTGCGCAGGCACAGGCGGCCTTCCCATTGTTTGTCAGCCAGGGCTTCGTAAGTGCTCAGCTCGGCCGGCTTGACCCGCTCGGTGGAGTAGACGATGGTGCGCGCGCGCAGGCTCAGGCCGGTCCAGTCGTGGGACGAGGCGCGGTATTGCGGCGGAATGTTCTGGTCGATGACCGGCGACTTGATCGGCTGCAGGATGCCCATCTGCTCGGCCTGCCAAAGGTTGCCCGCGTCGACGGTGAGCAGCAGGTCGGCCACGCCGTTCTGGCCTTCGGCCTTGATGCGCTGCATCAGCGGCGCTTCCTTGTCGGTGATGAACTTGATCTTCACCCCGGTCTTTGCGGTGTAGGCGTCGAACACCGGTTTGATCAGCTCATCGATACGCGAGGAGTACACCACCACTTCGTCCGCGGCCTGGGCAGCGCCGGCAAACAAAGTGAGGGCCAGAGCGGCCAGAAGAGGCTTGCGGGGCAACATGGAAGTACTCCTGCAGGGTATGAGAGGTGCAAATGGTAGTGAAACCCATTAACCAGCTCATCCGTCCAGCAGTTACCGGATGTTGCAGGCAGCGCAGCGCGCTCACAAGATCGGTGTAGGAGCGGCCTTGTGTCGCGATGGGGCGCGCAGCGGCCCTGAAGCCTCGGCTCCATGCAAAATCGCCGGGGACGCTACGCGCCCCATCGCGACACAAGGCCGCTCCTACACCACCAGGCCGCGCTTGGGGCTCAAGCCTTGGCCAGCTCCGGCAGGTCGCCGGACAGCCCCAGCGCCTGGCGCACGAACAACGCCTTGGCCTCGGGCATCTGTTCCACCAGCTTCAAACCACTGTTACGCAACCAGCGCAGCGGCAGTGGGTTGGCCTGGAACAAGCGCTCGAAACCTTCCATGGCTGCCATCAACGCCAGGTTATGCGGCATGCGCCGGCGCTCGAAGCGGCTCAGCACTTTCACATCGGCCAACCGCTCGCCGCGCTCGCAGGCGCGCAGCAGCTCCTCGGCCAACACCGCGGCATCGAGAAAGCCCAGGTTGACCCCCTGCCCGGCCAGCGGGTGAATGGTGTGGGCCGCATCGCCAATCAGCGCCAGCCCTTCATCCACATAGCGCTTGGCGTGGCGCTGGCGCAGCGGCACGCACACCCGCGGGTCGGCTTCCAGCACCTGGCCCAAACGCCCCTCAAAGGCGCGTTCCAGTGCCTGGCAGAAGGCGGTATCGTCCATGGCCATGGCCCGTTCGGCCTGCTCCGGTGTGGTCGACCAGACAATCGAGCACCACTCCTGGCTGCCATCTCGATCAAGCGGCAGGAACGCCAGCGGGCCTTCGTCGGTGAAACGCTGCCAGGCGGTGGCGCGATGGGCCTGGCTGCACCGCACGCTGGTAACGATGGCGTGGTGCAGGTAGTCCCATTCGCGGGTCGGGCAGCCGGCCAGGCGGCGCACTGCCGAGTTGGCGCCATCGGCGGCAATCACCAGTGGCGTGCGCAGGCGGCGGCCATCGGCCAGGGTCAGCAACCACTCATCGCCTGAGCGGCGCAGTTGCTCCAGGCGCGCATTGGGCAGCAAGCCCAGGTCGCTATCGTGCAGACGCTCCAGCAGGCCGTCCTGGACCACGCGGTTTTCGACGATATGGCCGAGCACCTGGGCGTGCACGCTGGCGGCAGAGAAGTGAATCTCGCCGGTGCCGCTGCCGTCCCAGACGTGCATGTCCGAATACGCCGACACACGCCGCGCAGCAATGCCCTGCCACGCCCCGAGGCGTTCGAGGATGCGCTGGCTGGCGGCGGACAGCGCGCTCACCCGTGGTTCGAACGGCGCGTCGCTGGCGAAGGGTTTGACCGACAGCGGGCCGCCATCGAGCAGGAAAATTTCCAGGCCGCTATGGCGCAATGCCAGGGCCAGGGCGCTGCCGACCATGCCGGCACCGACAATCAACACATCTGCGCGCATTTCCATGCCTTACGCCTGCCTCGCTTGCGGCTTGAGCCGCACATATAGGGTTTTCTCGACCCGCGCCACCAGCTCACCGGTGCCATCGCGGACCTCGACCTGCAGCCGTGGCAGGCATTTCTTGCCGCTGGCGGTTTGCTGGCGGATATCGTCCAGCAGCGCGTCGTCGACGTGGAATTCGGCGTACACCGGGCCTTTGCCCGGTGCGATGAAATCGATGCTGGCGGCTTTGTCCCAGACGATGTATTCGCGCCCCAACTGCTCGATCAGCAACAGCATGTAGAACGGGTCGACCATCGAATACAGGCTGCCGCCAAACTGGGTGCCGACGTAGTTGCGGTTCCAGCGGGTCAGCTTCATGCGCACCTTGACGCTGCGCAGGTCGGGGCTGATCGACTGCACGCGAATACCGGCGCCCAGGTACGGTGGGTAGAAATTCAGCAACCAGCGCAGCATGCGTGCCCGGCGCGCCAGCCGGCGCGCTTCGCTCATGCGCGGCCTCGCGGGTCAGGCCGCGTGCCCAGGCCCATGGCCTGGCGGGCGAACCAGCTTTTCGCCGGGGGCAGCAAATCCAGGCCGAGCAGGCCGATGTTGCGGCCAGCGGCCATCAGGGGCTGATTGCTGCCGAACAGCCGCGTGACCTGGTCGGAAAAACCGATGGTCAGCGCCTGGTCCAGGCGTTGGCGTTGGTGATAACCCAGTAGCGTGGCCAGGTCGCCCGGCAGTTTCGGGCCAGCCAGCAGCGCCTCGGCCAGCGCCTGCACATCACGCAGCGACAGGTTGAAACCCTGCCCGGCAATCGGGTGCAGGCTGTGCGCGGCATTACCCAGCACCACCAGATGCGGGCGCACCTGCTCCTGGGCCTCGACCAGCGCCAGCGGGTACAGATGCCGCGCCCCTACCTGGCGCAAACCGCCCAGGCGGTAGCCGAAGGCATCTTGCAGCTCGCGAAGGAAACTGCGCTCGTCGAGCTCGGCCAGGCGCTTGGCATCCATGCCCTGGCGGGTCCAGACCAGCGCGCAGCGGTTCTCGGGCAGCGGCAGCAGGGCCATCGGGCCTTGCTCGGTGAAGCGTTCGAAGGCCTGGCCGCAGTGGGCCTCGCCTGGGGTGATATTGGCGATCAGCGCGCTCTGGTCGTAGGGCGTAGTGCGCACATGGATGCCGAGCTGCTCGCGCAGGCCTGAGCGGCCCCCGTCGGCGAGTACCGCCAGGTCGCACTCAAGCGCGGTGTCGTCGTCCAGTTGCAGGCGGTAGCCACCGGCAATCGGCTGCAACGCCTTGACCTCGGCCGGGCAGCGCCAGGTCACAACTTCAGGGTCGAAGGCCTGCCACAGGCACTGGCCCAGCCAGGCGTTTTCGACCACGTAGCCGAGCGCGGCAACGCCTTCTTCGGCGGCGTCCAGGCGGGTGGCGCCAAAGCGGCCACGGTCAGACACCTGGATTTGCCGGATCGGCTCGGCGCGGCGGCTGATAGCCTCCCACAGGCCAAGCTGATCGTAGATTTGCCGGGTGCCGTAGGACAGCGCCGAGGAACGCGCATCGTAGCTGGGCTGGAAGCTGTCGCCAGGGGCGAAGGGTTCGATCAGCAAAATCTTCCAACCGCGCGCCTTGGCCCCGGCCTGCAAGGTGAGTGCAAGGCTGGCGCCGACCAGGCCGCCACCGATGATGGCCAGGTTGACCCGGCTCATGCCACCGCCTCGCGGGCGGCGAGCATCAGCGCTTCGATTTCGGCAACGCTGCTGGGTACGCCCGTCGTCAGGATTTCACAACCTTGCCTGGTCACCACCACGTCGTCCTCGATCCTTACGCCGATGCCGCGCCATTTCTTCGCGACGTTCTGGTTGTCGGCGGCAATGTAGATGCCCGGCTCGACGGTCAACGCCATGCCCGGTTCGAGCACGCGCCACTGGCCGCCGACCTTGTACTCGCCCACATCGTGTACATCCATGCCCAGCCAGTGGCCGGCGCGGTGCATGTAGAACGCGCGGTAGGCCTCGCTTTCGATCAGCGCCGGCACCTCACCCTTGAGCAGGCCCAACTCCACCAGGCCCTCGGTAATCACCTGCACTGTGGCCTCGTGGGCGTGGTTCCAGTGCTTGCCCGGCGCAATCTGGGCAAACGCGGCGTGCTGGGCTTTGAGCACCAGCTCGTAAATGGCCTTTTGCTCGGGCGAGAACCGCCCGCTGACCGGGAACGTGCGGGTGATATCACTGGCATAGCAGTCGATTTCACAACCGGCGTCGATCAGAACCAAGTCGCCATTCTTGAGCGGTGCGTCGTTTTGCTGGTAATGCAGGATGCAGCCGTTGCGCCCGGCAGCCACGATAGAGCCGTAGGCAGGCATCTTGGCCCCACCCTTGCGAAACTCGTAGTCCAGCTCGGCTTCCAGGCTGTATTCGTGCAGCCCGGCGCGGCAGGCCTGCATGGCCCGCACGTGGGCGCGGGCGGAAATCGCCGCCGCTTCACGCATCACCTTCACTTCTGCCGCCGATTTATACAGGCGCATGTCGTGCAGCAGATGATCCAGGGCAACGAACTCGTTCGGCGGCTGCGCGCCCAGGCGCGCCTTGGAGCGGATCACGTTGATCCAGTCCATCAGCCGCCGGTCGAACTCAGGGTTGCTGCCCATGGCGCTATAGACGCGCTCGCGGCCTTCGATCAGGCCGGGGAGAATTTCGTCGATGTCGGTGATGGGGAAGGCGTCGTCAGCGCCGAAGTCGCGCATCGCGCCGTCCTGGCCGGCGCGCAGGCCGTCCCACTGCTCGCGCTCAGGGTTGCGCTCGCGGCAGAACAACACATACTCGCCATGCTCGCGGCCGGGGATCAACGCAATGACCGCCTCGGGCTCGGGGAAACCACTGAGGTACTGGAAGTCGCTGTCCTGGCGGTACACGTGCTCGACGTCACGGTTGCGGATGGCAACCGCAGCGGCGGGCAGAATGGCGATGCTGTTGGGGACCATCTGCGCCATCAACGCCTTGCGCCGACGGGCGTACTCCGCCTTGGGTATGTGGCTCATGGGCAAACGACCCCGTATCGATCAATGCAGCGATGGCTTGGGCGCAGGTGCGGCTGGCGCGGCCAGTTCTGTGTACAGCAGCAGCGGTGCGACGCGCAGGTACTCCATGACTTCCATGTAGTCGCTCTCGCCGTCTTCGGACTCTTCCAGCGCTTCTTGCACCTGGGAAATCGCCACCAGGTCCTGCAGCACTTCCTTGGCCTCGGTGGACAGGTCCTTGCCGCCGGCGTTCAGGCCGAAACCGGTAATGAAGCCCTGGCACCACTGGCCCAGTGCTTCGGCACGGTCGCCAAGCGCGGCGTCGTCGGTTGGCAGCAGCAGGACGATGGCGACGTCCTCGCCGGTGAGCTCGGCCTTGACCATTTCCTGCAGGCCAATCAGAGCGTTGCGCACGCTGTCGCCAGGCTCGTTTTCGAGCAATTGCGCAGCATCGGCCAGCCAGGCATCGGCATCGAAGCCTGCGCCGGCGCAGCTGCGGCCGATCAACAGGCCGTGCAGCTCGGCGGGAGTGACGGGGTGACCATTGCTCGAAAGCAGCATGGCGAAGGCGATGTAGGGCGATTGGGTATTGGGCATGGGCTGCTAGGCGCCAGACGGCGCAATGACTAGAATGAAGGCCTTGTATCCTAGCACCGGCAGGCGCGCCAAGACCATCAGCACTGGCTCTGCGCCCCCTGTGCAGGCATGATCGCCCGGTGACGACGATGGAGCGAAGCGAGTGCACCCCATGCAAGAAGACGACCTGCAAGCGCTGATGAGCCGGTTCGAGACGCTGATCGAGCGGGTCGAGCAACTAAAACGGCAAAACGCACTCTTAGTAGCTCAGGAAAAATCCTGGCGCGAGGAACGCGCCCACTTGATCGAAAAGAACGAGACCGCCAAACGCAAGGTTGAATCAATGATCTTGCGCCTCAAGGCCCTGGAGCAAGACTCATGAGTTCAAGCAATAGCGTCACCGTCCAGATCCTCGACAAGGAATATTCCATCATCTGTCCGCCCGAGGAACGTAACAACCTGGTCGGTGCCGCTCGCTACCTGGACGGCAAGATGCGTGAGATCCGCAGCAGCGGCAAGGTCATCGGCGCCGACCGCATTGCCGTCATGGCCGCACTGAATATTACCCACGAGCTGCTGCACCGCCAGGAACGCCCGGAAGCCACCGGTGGCGGCACCACCCGCGAGCAGGTGCGCGACCTGCTGGAACGCGTCGATCAGGCATTGTCCGACGACCCGGTTAGCAAAAACGATTGAGATGGGTATACTGGCGCCACTCCCTGGTGGATGCGCCAGTCGGTTATGTCCCTGAGCCGATACGCACAACCACGGGGGTTGCACGCTGGGGCCGGTGTGCATGTCCGCCCGACGGAAAGCCTTAACGCCCCCTGCAATCTCCACCTTGAACTTTCGGGTTCAAGGGCTACACCGATAGCGGTCTTATCGGGGAGCCTTCTTCAGAACTGCCCGCCTGCCCGGCGGGCTTTTCGTTTCTGGTTACCAGGCCATCAAGGGATCGCCCGTGCCATGACCGACACCGCGCCGCCTACCCGCCCGCAACTTCGCCGTCTGCTGCGCAACGCCCGCCGCGCCCTCACCCCCGCCCAGCAAAGCCAGGCCGCCGCCGGGCTGTATCGCCAGCTGGCACAACACCCGCTGTTTCGCCGCGCCCGCCACATCGCGCTGTACCTGCCCAATGATGGCGAGATCGACCCGCGCCTGCTGCTGCGCGAAGCGCACAAACGCGGCAAGCACGTGTACCTGCCGGTGCTGCACGCCTGGCCGCGCACGCGCATGGTGTTCCAGCGCTTCGAGCCGGGCGAGCGCCTGCGGCCCAACCGCTTTCGCATCCCGGAGCCGGTCGTCGAGCGCAAGCGGCAACGGCCGATCTGGGCGCTGGACCTGATCCTGCTACCGCTGGTCGGTTTCGATGAAGTCGGGGGACGGCTGGGCATGGGCGGCGGTTTCTACGACCGCAGCCTGGCCTATCAAAGCCGCCGCAAGGCCTGGAAAAAACCACTGCTGCTGGGGCTGGCGCATGAATGCCAGAAGGTCGAGCGGCTGGCACAGGCCAGTTGGGATGTACCCTTGCGCGGCACGGTTTCGGACCGTGGCTGGTACCTGGCGCCTAAGTGAGCAGGCGCAGAAAAGCGGTTAGCGGCGCTGCTGTTGCTGCGCAGGGTCGGCCGGCAACTGCTGGTACGCGGCGTCTGCCTTGCGTTCCCACAAGCCTTGCGCGTAACCGGTGGTGACGACACCCAGACCGAAAACGAAAGCGAGGATCCACAGCAGGTCGGGTTTGCGTTGTTTCATTGCTTGATTGCCCCCCAGGCAACTGTCCGTGCTCGGCGGCTTTCTGGATGGCTGCCGGAGCGTATAGCTTTAAAATCGGCGCATTTTCCGCCAACGTGAGGCCACACGCAAACGTTGACGCCAACCGACTGTCGGTTTGATGAAACTATTTATTTCAAACTCTTTCAGGAGCAGCACCCATGGCCTACTGGCTGATGAAATCCGAGCCCGACGAGCTGTCCATCGAAGCCTTGGCGCGCATGGGCAACGCTCGCTGGGACGGGGTGCGCAACTACCAGGCGCGCAACTTTCTGCGGGCCATGAGCGTGGGTGACACGTTCTTTTTCTACCATTCGAGCTGCCCGCAACCGGGCATCGCCGGCATTGCGCGGATCACCGCCGCCGCCTACCCCGACCCCACCGCGCTAGACCCGCAAAGCCACTACTTCGACGCCAAGGCCAGCGCCGAGAAAAACCCGTGGAGTGCGGTAGATGTGGAGCATGTGCAGACCTTCGGCCAAGTGCTGGGCCTGGGCCTGCTCAAGCAGCAGGCGGCGCTCGAAGAGCTGCCGCTGGTGCAGAAGGGCAGCCGCCTGTCGGTCATGCCGGTCAGCGCTGAGCAATGGGCGGCGATTGTCGCGCTGAGCCGTTGATTACTGCACGATCAGGTTGTTGAACAGCAGGTCTTCGACGATCGGCTTGCCCTCTTCGCCCTCCATTACCTGCTGCACCTGCTTCAGGGCTTCCTGGCGCAGGGCTTCCTTGGCCTCGACGTTGCTCATGTTGTCCACACCTTGCTGGGTGAACAGCGCCACCAGCTGGTTGCGGATCAGCGGCTCGTGGTGTTTTACCGCAGCAGCTGCCGCGTCGCCGGTCACGCGCAGGGCCACATCAGCCTTGTACACGCGCAGCTTGGGGCCACCGTCGAGGGCATAGTTGCCGACGAAGGGCGGGCTGAGGGTGATATAGGACACCTTCGGCGGCCCATCCTTGGCTTCCTCGGCCATCGCCGCCGCTGGCAGCATCAGGGCCAGCACCATCAAGATCCACGCTTTCACGAATTCGCTCCTCAATACAGTTGGCGCCAGCTTACCCAGCGCACCGGCCAAACCCAAGCCTGGGTTCATGCCCGTTGACCGCTATTACGGCCCTGCTGTACTTATCGGCCATCAGCCGCAAAGGAATAGCCCTGATGAAAGCCTTGTGGTGCAAAGCCACAAGCGAGAGCTGCACTGCGCACGACTACAGCACCACCCGCAGGCACTGCCCGGCGTGATACAGCGAGAACCCTGACTCATAGAACGCGGTGCGCAATGACGGCGCGCTGACCGGTTTCATTGGCGAGAACGGTACCGGCAGGCTGGCCGGGTCGTCCTTGAGCAGAAATTCGGCGAATGCCCGGCCAATGACGGTACCTGTGGTATTGCCGCGGCCATTGTAGCCGGTCACCGCCACCAGGCCCGGCGCCGGCTCGAACAGGCGCATCAGGTGATCAGGGGTGAAGTCGATGCAGCCGGTCCAGTGCATTTCCCACTCCACCTTGCCCAACTGTGGGAAATAGTGGCTCTGGATGCGGTCAGCCCAGCGCCGCACGAACCACGCCGGCTTGTTGTCGACCCGCCCAAGGCTGCCAAGCAGCAGCCGGCCCTGGTCATCGCGGCGGATGCTACTGAGCACGGTGCGGGTATCCCACGAGCCTTGGCCGTGGCGCAGTACCTGGTCGGCCGCCGCGCCCTGCAACGGCTTGGAAGCCACTTGATAGTAGTAACCGCGGAAGTAATGCTTCTGCAGGTTGCTCCAGTCGCCTTCGGTGTAGGCGCCTGTGGAAATCACCACCTTGTCGGCCCGCACCACGCCGCGCGCGGTTTTCACCTGCCAGGCGTCGCCATCGCGGGCCAGGCCCTCGACCGCCGATTGCTGGAACAGCTTGCCACCCAGCCGCGCTACCGCTGCAGCCAGGCCTTGGGTGTACGCCATAGGGTTGATGGTGCCCGCGCGGCGGTCGAGCAGCGCGGCGGAAATCTTGTCGGTACCGCAGTATTCCTGGCACTTGGCGCCGGTCAGCAGCTCAACATCGGCGCCACGGCGCGACCATTGCTGGTGACGCGCTTCAAGGTCGGCAAGGCCGGTGGCGTTGTGCGCCATGTGCAACGTGCCCTTGTGCTGGGCCTGGCAGTCGATGCCCAGGCGCTCGATCATGGCGAACACCTCAGCAGGCGCTGCACCGAGCACCTGGTTCAAACGGCTGCCTTGGGCCTGACCGAGGGTGGCTTCGACGTCGTCGGGGCGGATCCAGGTACCGGCGTTGACCAGGCCGACGTTGCGCCCCGAGCCGCCATGGCCGATTTTCCAGGCCTCCAGCAGAATCACCGATTTGCCCTGTTCGAGCAGGTGAATGGCTGCCGACAGGCCGGTGATGCCACCGCCAATGACGCAGACGTCAGCCTTGTGCTCGCCGGCCAGGGCCTGGGCGGCGACGGTTGGCCGAGTGACGTGTTCCCACAGACATTCTTGACGCAGTTCGGACATGGCCCGGCTCCAGCTATTGTTCTTTTTTGCCTATGGGGCCGCGTTGCGGCCCTTTCGCGACACAAGGCCGCTCCTACATGGTATTGCGATCATCCTGTAGGAGCGGCCTTGTGTCGCGATCCGGGGGCATAGCCCCCGCCTGCGGAGGATCAGTCGAACACAATACCCTGCGCCAGCGGCAGCTCACGCGAGTAGTTCACGGTGTTGGTCTGGCGGCGCATGTAGCCTTTCCAGGCATCGGAGCCCGACTCACGGCCGCCACCGGTTTCTTTCTCGCCGCCGAACGCACCGCCGATCTCGGCGCCACTGGTGCCGATGTTGACGTTGGCGATACCGCAGTCACTGCCCGACGCACTCTGGAAACGCTCGGCCTCGCGGATGTCGGTGGTGAAGATGCACGACGACAGGCCTTGCGGCACTTCGTTGTTCAGGCGCAGGGCCTCTTCGAACTCGTCATAGGCCAGCACGTACAGAATCGGCGCGAAGGTCTCGTGGCGCACCACCTCGCTCTGCGCCGGCATTTCGGCAATGGCAGGCGATACGTAGTAGCCATTCGGGTACTGCTCGGCCAGCTGACGTTCACCACCGAATACCTGGCCACCTTCATCGCGGGCCTTGGCCAGCGCGCCTTGCATGGCATCGAACGACTGCTTGTCGATCAGCGGGCCGACCAGGTTGTCCTTGCGCGGGTCACCAATACGCACCTTGGCGTAGGCTGCTTTGACGCGTGCGACCACTTCGTCCTTGATCGAGCGGTGCACGATCAGCCGGCGCAGGGTGGTGCAGCGCTGGCCGGCGGTGCCGACTGCCGAAAACAGAATGCCGCGCACGGCCAGGTCCAGGTCGGCGCTTGGCGCCAGGATCATCGCGTTGTTGCCGCCCAGTTCAAGGATGCTGCGACCGAAGCGGGCCGCCACACGCGGGCCGACTTCACGGCCCATGCGGGTGCTACCGGTAGCGCTGACCAGCGGCACGCGCGGGTCATCCACCAGCGCTTCACCGGCTTCACGGCCACCAATCACCAGCTGTGCAAGGCCGGCCGGTGCATCACCAAAGGCGCGCAGGGCTTTGTCGAACAGGGCCTGGCAAGCCAGCGCGGTCAGCGGGGTCTTCTCCGACGGCTTCCACACCACGGCGTTGCCCGCGACCAGCGCCAGCGCGGTGTTCCACGCCCACACCGCAACCGGGAAGTTGAACGCGCTGATGATGCCGACCACGCCCAGCGGGTGCCAGCTTTCACGCATGTGGTGGCCAGGGCGCTCGGAAGCGATGGTCAGGCCGTACAGCTGGCGCGACAGGCCCACGGCGAAGTCGCAGATGTCGATCATTTCCTGCACTTCGCCCAGGCCTTCCTGGGTAATCTTGCCGGCTTCGATAGAGACCAGCTCGCCGAGGTCGGCCTTGTGTTCGCGCAGCACTTCACCGAACAGGCGCACCAGCTCGCCACGGCGCGGGGCCGGGACGCTGCGCCAGGCTTCGAAGGCCTGGTGAGCCTGGTCGATGCGGGCAACGGTGTCGGCCTTGCCGAGCAGCTTCACCGAGGCGATCTGGCTGCCGTCAATCGGGGTGTGAACAGGGTAGTCACCCTGGGTGTAAGCCGAGGCGGCAACGCCAAGACGCTCGAGCAATGCAGCAACCATTGTGCTTCTCCTATCATCGGTGAAGGGTGGAAAATGATGTGGGTCAGTATTAATCCGATTACACAGGTGCAACAAACGACCTTTATTCCGCATATCATTCCGTCAGGTAATGACTTGAGCCACAGAGACCGCTATGTCCAAACGCCTGGTGCCGTCCATGACCGCCCTGCAGTGCTTCGAAGCTGCAGCCCGCCACTTGAGCTTCACCCGCGCCGCCGAAGAGCTGCACCTGACGCAAAGCGCGGTCAGCAAGCAGGTGGCGCAACTTGAAGAGATGCTGCACCACCACCTGTTCCTGCGTATCCGCCGCCGCCTGCAACTGACCCCGGCAGGTTCGCTGTACCTGGCCGAGGTGAACAAGATCCTCACCCAGGTGGATATGTCGAGCCGCTACGTGCTCACCTACGGCACGCAGACCGAAGTATTGAAAGTAGCCACTCAGCCGAGTTTCGGCGTGCGCTGGCTGATCCCGCACCTGAAGGGCTTCGGCAAACGCCACCCGAACATCCACCTCGACATCCGCAACGAGATGGAGCCCTTCGCCTTGCTTCAGGGCTCGGCCGATGTGGTGTTTTTCTACGGCCAGGGCACTTGGCCCGGGGCCACTTGCATAAAGCTGTTCGGTGAAGAGGTGCTGCCGGTGTGCGCGCCGGAGCTGTTGCAGGGCCATGCCCTGAGCGGGCCGGGCGAACTGGCCGGGCAGGTCCTGCTGCAAAGCACCTCGCGCCCTGAAGCCTGGCATGAGTGGTTCCAGCAACAAGGGCTGGAAACCGAGAACAGCTACCACGGGCCGCGCTTCGATACGTTCTATATGGCCTTGAGCGCCGCGCAGTCGGGCTGTGGCGTAGCGCTGGTGCCGCGCTACCTGGTGGCCCGCGAGCTGGCCGAAGGCAGCCTGGTGGTGGCCTGGGACCATGCGATGCCGAGCAGCGGCGCGCATTACCTGGCCTATGCCGAGCATGCTGCCGAAGTGCCGAAAGTGCGCGCCTTGGTGGAATGGGTGCAAGCGCAGGTTTAGCTCGCGCTGGGCGCTCCTACCTTCCACCGCCTAAAGGTCGATCAAAAAAGGAATGAAAGGCCCACTTTTTTTCGCTTGTGGGCCAAGTGCATTCCAAGCTTTCATGTAAGCGTCCGAACCTAACCAGGAAGCTTGCGATGCCCGCCCATGATTTCGTCAGCCCCGACAGCATTCGCGCGCAGTTCTCTGCCGCCATGTCGCTCATGTACAAACAGGAAGTGCCCTTGTACGGCACGCTGCTTGAGCTGGTGAGCGAAATCAACCAGCAGGTGATGCAGCAGCAACCCGAGGTGGCCCAGGCACTGCGCTGGACCGGCGAGGTGGAGCGCCTCGACCAGGAGCGCCACGGCGCCATCCGCGTCGGCACCGCCGAAGAGCTGGCCACCATTGCCCGCCTGTTCGCGGTGATGGGCATGCAACCGGTCGGCTATTACGACCTCAGTTCAGCCGGCGTGCCGGTGCACTCCACGGCATTTCGCGCGGTGCACGAGCAGTCGCTGCACATCAGCCCGTTCCGGGTGTTCACCTCGCTGCTGCGCCTGGAGCTGATCGACAACCCGCAACTGCGAGAGCTGGCCCAGGGCATTCTGGCCAAGCGGCAGATTTTCACCCCGCGCGCCCTGGCGTTGATCGCCCAGTGCGAACGCGAAGGTGGCCTGGGCGCCGCTGACGCCGAGGCCTTCGTGCAGGAGGCCCTGCACACGTTCCGCTGGCACCAGGAGGCCACGGTGACCGCCGAGCAGTATCAGCAACTGCATGACCAGCACCGGCTGATTGCCGATGTGGTGGCGTTCAAAGGCCCGCACATCAACCACTTGACCCCGCGCACCCTGGACATCGACGCGATCCAGCTCGGCATGCCGGCCAAGGGCATCCCGCCCAAGGCCGTGGTCGAAGGCCCGCCAACTCGCCGCCATGCCATCCTGTTGCGTCAGACCAGCTTCAAGGCGTTGCAGGAAAAGGTCGCGTTCAATGACGCCCAAGGCAGCCACACCGCACGCTTTGGCGAAATCGAGCAACGCGGCGCGGCGCTGACGCCCAAGGGCCGCCAACTGTATGACCGCCTGCTCGACGCCACCCGCGCAGCCCTCGGCGGCGCGCCGGCCGAGGCGAATGCCGAGCGCTACATGGCGCTGCTCAAGGCGCAGTTTGCAGCGTTCCCGGATGACCTGGCGCAGATGCGCGAACAGGGGCTGGCGTACTTCCGTTACTTTGCCACCGACAAAGGCCTGGCCGCGCGTGGGCAGGCGGGCCGGCCGAGCAGCTTGCAGGGGCTGATCGACGCAGGGCATGTGCATTATGAGGCGCTGGTGTATGAGGATTTCCTGCCGGTGAGTGCGGCGGGGATTTTCCAGTCCAACCTGGGCGATGACGGGCAGGCGGACTACGGCAGCAACGCCAACCGCGAGGCGTTCGAGGAGGCGCTGGGGCTGAAGGTGCAGGATGAGCTGGCGCTGTATGCGCAGAGCGAGCAGCGCTCGCTGCAGGCCTGCGCACAGGCGTTGGGGCTGGCTGAACTTCACTGACGCTGGGGGCTGCTCTGCAGCCCTTCGCGGCACAAGGCCGCTCCTACAAGGATCGCGGTCGCCTGTAGGAGCGGCCTTGTGCCGCGAACACCGGCAAAGCCGGTGCCATCCTGACTACCGGTTAATGCGGAACCGGTCCACTTCCTGACGCAACTGCCCTGCCAGGCCTTCCAGCTCGCGTGCGGTGTTGGCCAGCTCATTGGCCACGTCACGTTGCTCGCTGTTGGCCTGGGCAATGCTCTGCAGGTTGCGGCTCAGCACGGTCGCGGTGCTGCTCTGCTCCTGGGTCGCCAGGCTGATCGCAGCAAACTGCTCACCGGCCGTGCGGCTCTGCTCGTCGATACGCGCCAGCGCTTCGGCCACCTTGTCGTTGCGCGACAGGCCGTCCTGCATCAGCTTGTTGCCCTGTTCCAGGGTGCTGATGGCATGCCCGGTCTGCTGCTGGATGCTGGTGATCATGCCGGAAATCTCGTCAGTCGCCTGGCGGGTACGCGCCGCAAGGCCACGCACTTCGTCAGCCACCACCGCAAACCCACGGCCCTGCTCGCCGGCTCGCGCAGCCTCGATGGCCGCGTTCAGCGCCAGCAGGTTGGTCTGTTCGGCAATGGCGGTAATCGTGCCGACAATACCGCCGATTTCCTGCGAGCGCGCACCCAGCGTGTCCATCACCTCGGCGGTACCGCCGAGCGAATCGGCAATCTGCTTGAGCGATGCCGACGCCTCGTCCATGGCGCCACGGCCAATGCGGGTCTGCTGGGCGTTGTCGCGGGCCATGCGTTCGGTGCCGGCCATGTTATCGGCGATGTTCATCGAAGTGGCGCTGAACTCCTCAACCGCACCGGCCATGCTGGTGATCTCGCCAGATTGCTGCTCCATGCCCTCGCAGGCACCCGAAGACAGCCCCGACAGCGAACGCGCACGCCCGGCCACCTGCTCGGAGGCGCTGCGAATGTGCTCGACCATGGTCGCCAGGGCATCGCCCATCTTGTTGAAGCTGGCGGCCAGTTGGCCGATCTCGTCATGGCTGGTGACGTTGAGGCGGGCATTCAGGTCGCCCGCGCCAAGGGCTTCGGCCTGACGCACCAGGTCGTCCAGCGGGCGCAGCTTGCGGCGCAGCAGCCATAGCGTGGCAACCACCGCCAGCAGCATGGCCAGCAGGCTGCCAATGGCCAGGCGCATGCCGACGCTCCAGGTCACTTCGCGGATTTCTGCCTTGGGCATGCTGGCAATCACGGTCCAAGGGCCTTCGGCGAATGGCGCTTCGACGCTGAACAGGTCCTGGTCGGCGTTGGCCGGCGATACCAGCCACTGGCCTTGGTTGTCGCGGATCGCCAACGAACCGGTCTCGCCAATGCGGAAGCGCTTGAGGTTGGCGAACTGGGCATTCTGCGCGTCGGTGTAGTCGAAGCCGACGAACAGCACGGCGATCACCTTGCCCGTGCTGTCGCTCACCGGCACATAGCGGGTCATGTAGTTGCGGTCGAACAATACCGCACGGCCTACATACATCTGCCCGGCCAGCAGCTTGGCGTAGGCCGGGTGCTGGCGGTCGAGCTGGGTGCCGATGGCGCGGCTGCCGTCCTGCTTCTTCAGGTTGGTGGTGATGCGCACGAAGTCTTCGCCGCTACGCACGAACACCGTGGCGATACCAGCGGTCATCTGCTGGAACTCATCGACCACCTGGAAGTTGTTGTTCAGCAGTTGCTCACCCAGGTACAGCGCCGGGGTGGCGGCGCCGGCCACATTGACCGTCTCGCCTGCGTGCAGGCTCAGGCCGGTAGCAAAGCGCCGCTCGAACAGGCCGCTCAGGCGCTGGGTGTTTTCCTTGAGCGAGCCATGGAAAGTATCGAGCTGGTCAGCCAGCAGACGCGCTTCGCTACCCAAGTGCTGCTGACGGGTAGTCAGGTTGGCATCGTCCAGCGAACGCAGGGCGAACAAAGTACTGCCGGTGATCACCAGCGCCAGCACGATGGCGAGGGCGATGCCGAGCTGCGAGGCTATGCGGGCACGCGGTTGAGACATGAGAAGCTCCTGGCAAGAGGCCGGGATCATCCTGATCACGCTGACCACCCGCTTCATTATCGACGGGAAATCGCGCCCTCTTCCGGGACGCTGGTGCCAGTGGATCGGCGGCGCCAGGGAATACTTGAGTGTCGGCGACGGGTATTCGCAAACCTTTGCGCTGTGCGTTGCGGCGAGGGCTCTAGCGCGGCCACGAGGACCGCGTCGGGCATCACTATCGCGTCTGGCCATGGTTTCTCTGTAGGAGCGGCCTTGTGCCGCGAAAGGGCTGCGTAGCAGCCCCAGCGATTCTGCATGATGCACAGATACCAGGGCTGCTCCGCAGCCCTTTCGCGGCACAAGGCCGCTCCTACAGATAGATCGCATCCGGGCACGGTAGGGCCATCAGCGCTGGCCCTAGAGTATCTGCACAGCCGGCAGGTCCATGCCCTGCGCCTCATCCTGCAAAAAGCGGCTCAACCGCTGCAAGCGCTCGGCACCCGGCCGGGTGCGCGGCCACACCAGGTAGTAGTCCATGCCGCTGGGCACCGCTGTCGGCCACGGCAAGCTCAGCCGACGCTGCGCGACGTCCTCGGCAACCATCAGCAGGTCGCCCATCGACACCCCGTAGCCACGCGCGGCGGCAATCATGCCCAGCTCCAAGGTATCGAACACCTGCCCGCCCTTGAGCGATACCGCATCGAGCAAGCCCATGCGCCCCAGCCACGCCCGCCAGTCGCGCTTGTCGGGGGTGGGGTGCAGCAGCTCGACGCTGGCCAGGCGCTGCACGTCCCAGGCGGGCTCCGCCAGCAGGTCCGGCGCGCCAACCGGGATCAGCAGCTCGGCGAACAAGCGGCGCACCTCCCAATCAGCGGGAAACACCCCATCGCTTAGCAACACCGCACAGTCGAACGGCTCCTGATTGAAGTCGACATGGTCGACGTCCATCCAGGCGCTGGTCAGTTGCACCTCGTTGCCCGGCTGCAAATGCCGGAAGCGGCTAAGGCGCGCCAGCAACCAGCGCATGGTCAGGGTGGACGGCGCTTTCATGCGCAGGATGTCATCTTCGCCACGCAGGGTATCGCAGGCCCGCTCCAGCGCAGCAAAGCCGTCGCGCACGCCGGGCAGCAGCATGCGCGCGGCTTCGGTGGGTTGCAGGCTGCGCCCACCGCGCACGAACAGGCGGCAGCCGAAGTGTTCTTCGAGGGTACGGATATGCCGGCTGACCGCGCTCTGGGTGATCGACAGTTCGTCACCGGCGCGGGTGAAGGAATTCAGCCGGGCGGCGGCTTCGAATGCGCGCAACGCATACAACGGAGGGAGCTGACGGGACATCACGCACCTGACTTGCTGGGCCACAACGGCAATGTCGGGATCATACCGGCATGACTAATACTCATGGCAAGGATCGGTTTTATCCTTTTGTGCAAAGTTGACTCAGGCCTCAGAATCGTCCCCCTCGCTTACCGCCACCCAACAAGGACCTTCTTCATGCACGTCGCGCCCACTACCGAACTCAAGGCTTTGCTGCGCCTGGCCGGGCCGCTGATCGCCTCGCAGTTGGCGCACATGCTGATGGTGCTCACCGACACCCTGATGATGGCCCGCATCAGCCCGCAGGCGTTGGCTGGCGGTGGCCTGGGCGCGGCCAGTTATTCGTTCATCTCGATCTTCTGCCTGGGCATCATCGCCGCCGTCGGCACCTTGGTCGCGATCCGCAAGGGCGCCAACGACATCGAGGGCGCCACGCGCCTTGCACAGAACGGCCTGTGGCTGGCCTGGGCCCTGGCGTTGGTGGCGGCGCTGGCGCTGTGGAACCTCAAGCCTGTGCTGTTGCTGTTCGGCCAGCAGCCGGACAACGTCGATGCGGCCATGCAGTTCCTAACCCTGCTGCCACTGGCCCTGCCCGGCTACCTGACGTTCATGGCCCTGCGCGGCTTTACCAGCGCACTCGGCCATTCGACCCCGGTGATGGTCATCAGCCTGGTGGGCAC
Organism: Pseudomonas sp. SWRI51; assembly: GCF_014268825.1. Lineage (NCBI taxonomy): Bacteria > Pseudomonadati > Pseudomonadota > Gammaproteobacteria > Pseudomonadales > Pseudomonadaceae > Pseudomonas > Pseudomonas sp. SWRI51. The sequence continues at coordinate 22,190 of NZ_JABWRG010000079.1, forward strand.
GGTGCTCAACTACCTGCTCAACCACGCCATGATCGAAGGCCTGTACGGCTTGCCCAAACTGGGCCTGATGGGCATTGGCCTGGTCACCGCCGTGGTCTCGGTGGGCATGGCAGTGGCACTGGCGCTGTATATCCGCTGGCACAAGGCGTATGCCGACTACCCACTGCGCAAGGGCCTGGCACGGCCTTCGCTGGCAGCGCTGCGTGAGTTGTGGCGGCTGGGCCTGCCGATTGGTGGCACCTACATGGTCGAGGTCGGCCTGTTCGCCTTCGCCGCGCTGTGCATGGGCGTGCTGGGCAGCACCGAGCTTGCCGCGCACCAGATCGCCCTGCAGATCATCACCGCCGCGTTCATGATCCCGACCGGGCTTTCCTATGCCGTGACCATGCGCGTCGGCTTGTATTACGGCGCCGGCAGGCTGCTGGCCGCACGCAGTGCCGGGCGCGTCGGCATCGGCTTTGGTGCGGCATTGATGCTCGGCTTTGCGACGCTGTTCCTGTTGTTGCCGGAGCATTTGGTGAGTTTGCTGGTAAACCGTGATGACCCGGCCTTTGCGGCGATTTACCAGCTGGCGGTGCAACTGGTGATGGTGGCGGCGTGGTTCGAGTTGTTCGATGGCGTGCAGGCGATTGCCATGGGTTCGATCCGCGGGCTCAAGGATGCCCGCACCACGTTCCTGATCGGCGCGGTCTGCTATTGGCTGGTGGGCGCGCCTGCGGCGTGGCTGCTGGCCTTTACCTTGGGCGGCGGCGCGCCGGGGATCTGGTGGGGGCTGGCACTGGGGCTTGGCTGCGCGTCGGTAGCGCTGACGCTGGGCTTTGAGTGGCGGATGAAGCGGATGATTGGCAGGGCTGCAAAGCTGGAGGCTGCCGTCTCGGCCTGAACGGAAGGCCTCATCGCAGGCTGGCGCCAGCTCCCACAGAGGTGGCGGCGCAAATCCCTGGGGGATTGTGGCGAGCTCCCTTGTGGCGAGCGGGCTTGTCCCGCGTTGGGCTGCGCAGCAGCCCCTGGGGTTTTCAGGGCTG